>CANRKV010000098.1 GCA_947631305.1 uncultured Jeotgalicoccus sp. | reverse complement strand
CTGCTCGTCTCGGTACTGATATTACTATTAATTATGCCGATGGTAATAAGCGGGATATCAGGAAAATTGTACGACGAAAGAAATAATGCGGAAGATTCATTGTTTACACAGCTCTATCATTACATTCACGACTTTACGAATCTGTTCGTCGTAAAAGAAGATAAGCAGGTAAACAGGAACATTAAAGAAACGTATAAAAAAATTACAAAAAACGAAAACAAAGAAGCGTCACTCGATGCAGTTATTGATACAGTCAGCCTGCTGATTCAGCTCGGCATGATTATTCTCGTCATTGTACTGTTCAGCGGGGATTATCCGCTGTTAATTCCAATGATTATCTTACTCTTAATGAGCTTCTTTGAACTGGCAATACCGGTCATTAAACCGGCAAGTAAATACAAAGCGGTAAAAGCACGTGTTGAAGCGGTAAGTGATACGAAAGAAGAAATTCAAGAAGATAAACACCAGTCACTGGTATTGTCCAACATGACATTCCGCTATCCTTCAACGAAACGCGATGTGCTTAACAGTATTAATATAAACATTAAACCGGGCGAGAAGCATGCATTAATCGGCAGCAGCGGTTCAGGAAAAACAACACTGCTCAACCAGCTGATTAAGCAGTCGGATGCGGGCATTATGCCGCAGCATCTGGACTTTTACAATGCAACGGTCAAAGAAAACATTACGATGTTTAATCATTTTGAATCAGAAGAAAACCAGATTAATGAACTGCTTGAGCGCTTTGAGCTGGATCATTTCAATCCGGATGACTATATTACGTCGACGGAGTATTTATCACTTGGTGAGAAAAAACGGATGCATCTGATCCGCATGTATATAGAAAACAAAGATACGTGGATACTGGATGAACCGACAGCAAGTTTAAATACACGCTTAAGAGATAAAATCTGGGAAGAAATATTCAAAAAGGATACAGTTATTGCAGCAACACATGATCTCAGTCATCTTGATCAGTTTGACTATGTGCATTATCTTGAAGGCGGCACAATTATCGAGAGCGGCAGCGTCAAAGAGGTCTTGCTGCAGGATGGACCGGTCAGAGAAGCATATAAACGCTACAGAGATGCATTGTAAAGAAGTGTATAGGATGCATATATCCTTATGAAAACGGATTTTTATATGATATAATGTTCTTAATTTAACGAAATTAGTGGAGGTGACGGCTGTTGGGAAGGTGTATCTGAAAAGAACTGCAGAGAATACTCTGTTAAACAATATAAATCAAACTGAAATTCATGAACAAACGACCCACGCGGTCACAAATTATCGGAGGTGAACCCCGTAGGAGGGGGACTGATTGGATATATCCACTATAACTAATTTATTACTATTTATATTATTAATCATACTTACAATGCTGTTTGTAGGTTCAGAATTTGCATTTGTTAAAGCGCGCATGTCGAGAATTCACGCATTGGTTGAACAGGGAGATAAGAAAGCAATACGTGTAGAGAAAATGATTAACAACCTGGACTATTACTTATCTGCCTGTCAGTTAGGTATTACAGTGACAGCACTGGGCTTAGGTTGGATCGGGGAATCTACATTTGAAGTTATTTTACACCCGCTGTTTAACCTGATTGGTATTCCTGAATCAATGTCATCTGTTGCAACAGTTGCAGCAGCATTTATTATCGTAACGTTCATTCACGTAGTAGTTGGTGAACTTGCACCTAAGACAGTTGCGATTCAGTATGCAGAAAAAATGTCAATGGCACTTAGCGGTCCGTTATACTTCTTCGGTGTCGTTCTGAAACCATTTATTTGGACAATGAACGGTGCAGCAAGAGGACTTGTACGTTTAGTTGGTATTAAAGAAATGCCGACAGAACAAGCACACTCGGAAGAAGAGCTTAAAGTGATTATGACTGAAAGTTACCAGAGCGGTGAAATTAACCAGACAGAACTTGCTTATATGCAGAATATATTCTCATTTGATGAACGTACGGCAAAAGACGTTATGGTGCCGCGTACACAAATGATTACTTTGGAAGAACCGGTAACGGTTGACGAAGTTATTGAAACAATTAAAGAGTACAACTATACAAGATATCCTGTGACTGAAAGCAATGGAGACAAAGATAACATTATCGGCTTCATTAACGTCAGAGAATATTTAACAAATCACGTATCGGATGAACATGTCGCTGCAGGCGATTATATACATGAACTGCCGGTGATTACAGAATCATCACGCATCAGTGATGCATTAGTTAAAATGCAGAGAGAAAGCGTGCATATTGCATTAATCATTGATGAATACGGCGGCACAGCCGGTATGGTTACAATGGAAGATATTCTTGAAGAAATCGTTGGGGAAATCCGTGACGAGTTCGATGAAAACGAAGAACTGGATATGGTTAAAGTCGACGAGAATATTTACCACATTAACGGCCGTGTGCTGCTTGATGACCTTGAAGACGACTTTAAGATTGCGTTTAATGAAAGCGAAGATATCGATACGATTGGCGGCTGGATGCAGAGCATTAACACTGACATCGCAGAAGGCGAATATATCGATACGGAATTTGACCGCTGGCAGGTGCTGGAAGTTGAAAACCATTCAATTAAACAGGTCGCATTCTTAAGAGACTACAACAAAGTATCTGACGAAACTACACTTGAAGAAGATGTAGATCCGAGAGATAATGAAAAATAATATTTAAAGAGAAGTCGGGACAGAGATGTCCCGATTTTTTTGTTTTCTCTAGGCAGTGAGTCGGATGAAGCCAGCTCATGTGACCGAAAATCATGATCCAGTCCGATGACACCAGCTCATCCGACCAGAAATCGCAATTGAGTCCGATGACACCAGCTCATCCGACCAGAAACCGCAATCGAGTCCGATGAAACCTGATCATACGACTGGAAACCTAATTACAGTCTGATGGAACCTGCCTCTATGCCAAAGATTAAAAATTGGTCCGATGAACCTGTTAAATATTATGGTAAAATATAACCAAATATAAGAGGTGGTGCAACTATGGACATAGTAGGACTGGCTGCTGTCATTTTAACGTTCACGATACCGCTGTATGCGATATACAGAGGGTATAACCAGAGCGATGACAAGATGGAATTAAAGAAAATGAAAGAACAGAGAAGACTGGAAGAAATTAAACAGGAAAACTATCTGCTGGAAAATGAATCGATGCGCATTGAACTAGACAAGATAAAAAAAGAGAATGAAAGAAAGCAAAAAGCACTAGAGAATAAAGAAGACCGACGCTGGCTGATTGAAGAGAGTGAAGAAGAGAAAGACAAAGCTGAGTAGAGCTTTGTCTTTCTTAATCATCGGACTTCATATGTTAAACTGGAAATAAGATAAATCGGAGGGATGATATGGGCATTTTTGAATTTCTCTTCTTCACAGCACTTGTGCTGGTCGGCGGCGGGGCAAGTATTCCTTTATATGCAATGAAGCGTGGATATAACCAGAGTGATCAGAAACTTGAAATCAGAAAGATGGTTGAACAGCGTAAGCTTGAACAGATAAAGCAGGATAATTATCTGCTTGAAAATAAGTCGATGGAACTTGAACTGGAGCAGATTAAACAAGAGCGGGAGCTGCGTGAACAAAAAGCGCTTGAAAATAAAGAAAACCGCAGATGGCTAATCGAGGATAAGAAAGAAAAAGAGCAGGTTTAAAAAGGGGCGGAACATATGAAAACATTAATTAAAAACGGAATTATAGTAACGACTGAGAATGAATATAAAGGCGATATTTTAATCGAGGGGACTAAAATTGAAGCGGTCGGCAGAAACTTAAGAGTTGAAGCGGACAAAATTATTAACGCGGAAGGTATGTATATTTTACCTGGCGGTGTGGATCAGCATGCGCACTTTTCGTTTGAATTCATGGGAGAAAGAACGAAAGGCTTTGAAACGACAAATGCTGCGGCACTTGGCGGTACAACGACGGTTATTGAGTTCGTCAACCAGGAACAGGGCAAGGGTCTGGTTGAAACGGTGGAAGCGTACCGTAAAGAATGGGTGGATGGTATTTCTATGGTGGACTACAGTTTCCACCCGGTGATTACAGATCCGACGCCTGAAACGTTTAAAGATATTAAAAACCTGCCTGAAGCGGGTTACCCGACGGTTAAGCTGTTTATGGCGTATAAAGGCCAGTTCTTCCATTCTGATGATGAAGCGGTAACGAATGCGCTCTTAGAAGCGAAAGATGCAGGTGTCACTGTAATGGTGCATGCGGAGAATGCGGACCTGATTGATTTGATGCAGAAGAAAGCGATTGAGAATGGCGAAACAGACCCGTATTATCACGCCTTAACACGCCCGCCGATTGTAGAAACAGAAGCGACGGAACGTGCGATTAACCTGGCACGCTTTGCGGAAGCACCGATTTACATCGTGCATGTAACGACTGAAGGTGCAGTAAATGCAATTAAGAACGCGAAAGAAGAAGGACTGCCGGTATATGGTGAAACATGTACGCAGTACCTTCTGTTCGATAAGGAATATCTTGCCAAAGAAGACTTCGATGGATCAAAATATGTATGTTCACCTGCTTTAAGAGATAAGAAAGACCAGGAGTACTTATGGAAATCTTTAAAAGACGGTTCGATCAATGCTGTAAGCTCTGACCACTGCGGCTTTACGTTTGACCAGAAGAAAATGGGACTGGATGACTTCAGACTGATTCCGAACGGTACGCCGGGACTTGAAAACAGACTGCCGATGTTATGGACGTATGGTGTTGAAGCGGGTAGAATTACAAAATCAGAGTTAGTGGATTATTATTCGACGATGCCGGCTAAAAATAATGGGCTGGATCATAGAAAAGGCTATATTGCGCCGGGCTATGATGCGGATATCGTAATTTATAATCCGAACGTAAAGAAAAAAGTAACGGTAGAAGACAGCCTGAATGCACTGAATTACACAGCATATGAAGGATTCGACCAGATTGGTGAATGTGACACGGTGTTCTTACGAGGAATGCAAGTGGTTAAAGACGGCAAATACGTGGGTGAAAAAGGCCAAGGTGCTTTCATTAAAGGAACAGCATTTGGTACGGCGTTTAGATAAATTATAAAAAAATAATGTCCCTCAAGGGGACATTATTTTTTTATGGAAATCTGTCTTTCAAGATTCTGATTCAATATAGAAACATGAGAATACGCAACTTTCATGAAACCATCCGTTTTATCTAATGCTTATTTAACACCCTAATCATACATCAAATAATGAGGATTATCAGCAAACACTATCTGTGTGATAAGGGTCTGACTCAACTATATGATATTGATTTATGGCTTTCTGTCTCTTTATATAAAATGTTAAAGAGGATTATTAATATGTCTTATCATCCATTTCTAATTATCAATAATTTTAAAGTGTTTTTAAATATTTTCAGATTTTAAATATCTATAAAGGGTGGCACGGCTGATTCCTGTCATTTCTACAATCTCATTTACACTATATTCTTTGGAATTATACAGATTAATCGCTTTTGTAATATCTCTGGTTCTTACTTTTGGTCGACCACCTTTTCTTCCTCTGGCTCGGGCACTTTTCAAACCTTCTTTTGTACGCTCCACAATTAAATCTCTTTCGAACTGACTAAATGCTTGAAAAACAGTCATCATTAACCGCCCTTGAGGACTGTTAGTATCGAAGTTTTCTTTTATACTAATTAACTTTACTTCCTTCTCTTCAAAAAAGGTTACTAGGTCTATTAGATCTTTAGTACTTCTACCCAATCTTGAAAAACTTTCTACTATGATAATATCACCTGGTCTCAATTTGTCTTTTAATCTATTCAACTCAGGACGGTTGGATTTAGTACCTGTAATTTTTTCAGTGAGAATTTCGTTACAATCATATTTTTTCAATAAATCTAACTGACGAGATAAGTCTTGCTGCTGTGTACTCACTCGAGCATACCCATAAGTATAATTTGACATAAAATTACCACCTTTTCAGAATTATTATATCATAAATGGTGGTATATGATA
>CANRKV010000097.1 GCA_947631305.1 uncultured Jeotgalicoccus sp. | reverse complement strand
ATTTCTTTACTTTGATTTAATTTCACAAATTTAATGTAACCAATTAAGTAAATAACTATCCCAAATACTAATGGAGCGCTAATTATTACTATCTCCGGTAAAACCAGTCTGGAATAATTCGACAGTGTGTATATCCAACCAATATTTATCAGCAGCAGAAAAATTAAAACGTATGGTTTATATATATTCAATACTTCATCCCCTTTGCACCCCTGCTTAATTTCCCACTATATAATAAAACCTCCGAAAGTTAAACTCTCGGAGGTAATCATATTTCTACAGCAGATCGCTGAATTCGTCTTTAGTATCTTCTTTTTTAGATGGCATATATACTTCAATATTTTCCATCGCTTTTTCAATCATCGGTTCAAAGTCCACGGCTTTTTCAAATTTCTTAACCGTTTCTAATGATGGTTTAGTCTTCGGTGCTTTTGGTTTAAATATTGTACAGCAGTCTTCGAATGGCAGGATTGATGTTTCGTACGTACCCATGTTTTTAGCCATTTTAACGATATCGTTTTTCTCTAGAGTGAGTAATGGACGAAGTACCGGCAGCGTTGTTACTTCATTTATCGCAAACATGCTTGTCAGTGTCTGCGATGCCACCTGGCCTAAGTTTTCACCGTTAACGACCGCTTCTCCGCCGATTTGCATTGTTAATTTCTCAGCAATGCGCAGCATAATGCGTCGTGTTGATGTCATCGACAGATTGTCCGGGATACGGTCATATAATGTTGTCTGCAGCTCTGTGAACGGCACGATATGAAGTTTAATATCGTAACCTGTTCTTTCACTCATAATATCGACAAGTGCTTTGACTTTGTCTGTCGCCTGCGGGCTCGTATACGGCGGTGAATGGAAATGAATTGCTTCGATTTCCACTCCGCGGCGCATAATGTCGATGCCTGCGACCGGTGAATCGATTCCGCCTGACAGCATTAACAGTGCTTTGCCGCCCGTACCAAGCGGCAGTCCGCCGAGGCCTTTAATCGTTTCATAGTACATGTAAATTGCGTCGGGTCTGATTTCTGCAAGTATTTTATAATCCGGTTTTTTCACATTAACCGTAAGGTGCGACGTATTCATCGTCACGTGATCTCCGAGCAGCTGCTGCACGCCGTAAGTGTCCAGATGATATTGCTTGTCTGCACGTTTCACTTCAATTTTAAATGAATAGCCTCTGTCAATTTCATTCGCAAATTTAAGTGCTGTTTCCTTCATTGCCTCGTCTGTTTTTTCCAGTCTGACAACAGGTGACATACTTAAAATTCCGCTGATGTTTGTTAATTTATCAATGATTTCATGCGGGTCTTCTTCGTTTAAAACAATATAAGCACGGTCGCGGTTCGCTTTAATCTGCACGTCGTACTGTTTCAATGCTTTCAGCATACGGGCTCTTAACGCGTTTACAAACATTTTTCTGTTTTTCGTTTTCAGCGTCAGTTCTCCGTAGCGTATTAATATATGATCAAATTTCATTTCAGTACATCTCCTAATTCTTCATAAACCTCTTGTAATGCTGTAATCAATTTATTTACATCGTCCTCAGCTGTATGCCGTCCCATTGAGATACGGATGCTGCCTTCGATAATTTTATCTTCGTTGTCTAATGCGAGCAGTGTTTCGTTTAATGTTGCGAGTTTGGATGCGCAGGCACTTGTTGTCGATACTGCAATGCCGCGTTTTGATAATGCATTCACGACTACTTCGCCTTTTGCTCCGGCAAATGACATGTTAACGATATAAGGTGCCGCTTTTGGCTGCAGATAAACAGCTTTTAAGTCTCTAACTGCATCTCTTATTTTTTGATTAAACTGTGCAAGCCGGTTATTTACTTCACGTGCTTCACCGAGTGTCAGACGTAGTGCTTTAGCCATCGCGACGATTCCCGGTAAGTTCACCGTGCCGCTTCTGATATTATACTCATGTCCCCCGCCGTACTGGACAGCCCGGAGCGTTGCAAGGTCTCTGACGAACAGTCCGCCGATGCCTTTAACACCGTTAAACTTATGGGCAGAAATACTGATTGTATCGACCCCGTTGTAATCCACATCCGCTTTGCCGATTGCCTGTGTCGCATCGACATGGAAATGAATTTTTGGATAGTTCTTCAGCATACGGGTAATTTCTTTTATCGGCTGCACACTGCCGATTATATTATTCAGCGCCATCACCGTAACAAATACGACGTCGCTGTTCAGCAGTGTTTTTAAATGCTCGAGATTTATTGTCCCGTCAGCATTCGTGTTTATATATTTAACCGTAAATCCGTCCTTTTTCATTTCTTCAAGGACGTTAACGATACTCGGGTGTTCCAGTTCGCTCGTCAATATTGTCTTGCCGAATTGTTTCTTTTTCTTCAGCATGCTCTGAATCGCAATATTATTGCTTTCCGTCGCACTGGACGTAAAGACTAAATCGTATTTTTTTAAATCCATCAGTTCCAGTATTTGAGTGCGCGCCGCTTCAAGCAGTCTCGCTGCATCTTTGCCGCTCTGATGAATACTTGCTGTATTGTAAAAATACTTTTCACTCGCTGCCATATATGCTTCAAGCGCCTCTTTATAAGGTGCTGTCGTCGCTGCATTATCAAAATATATCATCCTAATTCACCTCTCACATAAAATGACTTAGGATATGACATATCCTAAGTCATTTTGTTAATTATTATCAAATTGTTTTTCTATCTTCGCTGCACTGCCCGGTTCAACACTTTCTACTGCATCTTTCGCAACGTCGAGTGCACGCTTATAGCGGTTTTCTTTAAACAACCGTTCAGCTTCGTTTAAGTGAGCATTTAGGTCCGAATCCGTACTGCGGAATCTGTTTCCGTACTGGATCATCAGTTCCGTCAGCTGTGAATCTCTCATCACTGCATATGCTTCCTGTTCAAACTTGTTCATCATCAGAACAGTATCATTTACTTTCACTTTAACATATTCAACATTCAGCGGACGCCGGCTGAAGTAATTTTCTACTTCTCTGATGTTCACTTCAATTTCATGCTTCATAACGATAAATTGCTCTGGTAAAGTTACCAGGTTCGATGACATCAATTCACGGTAGACCTTTTCTTTGCGGTCATTAACGTAGCGCAGGTTTTCACGCGCTTCCGCATCATCTTCTCTCAGGTTAACCAGATGTTCCTGAATGCTGTTCTGTTCTTCATGAATCGTATGTGCATTATTTTTTAAATAATCGATATTATCCACAATCGCACTGTAGCGTGTCGTATTTTTTTCAGTCTCTGTAATCATATCGCTGTAAATCGTAATCAGATTTTCAATCTCATTTTCATAGTTCATTACTTTTTGAACATCAGACTCATCGATATGATACTGCTCTTTAATATAATCGATTTCAGTGCGCAGTGTATAGTTCAATGCTTTGGCGTTAAATAATTCGTCGGTAATAACATCTTTACCGCCGTCAAATTTATTCTTCGCATTAACTTCATGCTCAACGAGTTCATACATATCATCAAGCTCATCGTGAATACTGTCTAAAATAGAATCCGCTTCTTCGAGCTCCAGTTTCGCAACCAGCGGTTCAACACGGTTTAAATTACTTTTCAGTGTCGATAATCTGTTTTCCACTTTAATGTGGTCAAGATCGTATCCCTTCGCACGTAAATCTCTGCAGCCGTAACGGAGTTCCTGGAACTGCTGCGGCAATTCTTTTTGCACTTCTTTAATCAGTTTTGGAATTTCGTCCATATTATCTTTTAAATTCAAAAGCTCGTTATAAGTACTGAAGATAAACTCATTAGCACGGAGATAATCTCCATCGTTGACCATTTTTTCGTACTTGGCAACTTCCGGTTCGTAAGCTTTGATTACTTCCTCAAGCGGCTTTTTAGCATCTCCGAATTTGTGACCGTTCGCAAGCACGTCGCGTTTCGCTTCGCGGTACAGACGTTCACTTTCAATATTCTGATGCTTCCCCTCTTCAACAGCTTTTACAAACCTTGCAACTTCTTCAGTCAGTTCATCGTACTTATTTTTAATGATCTCGATATTCTCCCCTGCGAGCTCATTATTTTTAGTACTTTTGGCAAATTTAAATTGCTCAACGTTTGTTTTAGACTGTTCAAGTGCATTTTCTGCATGTGTACTATGAGTATTTAAGGTTTCATTCCATTCATCCTGCCAGTTGTTATGAAGCACTTTAGCTTCACCGTGCAGGTTGTAATTTTTTAATTTCACTAAATCCAATTTAAATGGAAGCTGATTCACTTCATGCAGTCTGCTGTATTGAGTATCAATCATTTGTGTCTTTACAGATCTTAAGTACAGCAGTACAGCTGCTGTCACGATGACCAAAATGATAATCGCGATTAATATATACACCCACATACACTTTACCTCCTAGATATATACTCAATTATAGCTCAAAACGTTGTGTTGCAAAACATATAAATGTATAATTCTTTAAAATCACCAATATAGATAAAAAACATGGAGGCATAATATGTTCACGAATATAGAAATTAAAGATTACGACACATTAAACAAAATGCTTAAAAGCCTTATAGAAGACGAAACAGACAGAATTGCGAACCTGTCGAATGCATCGAGTCTGCTTAACTATTTCCTTAAAGACATCAACTGGGTTGGTTTCTATTTATATGAAGAAAGTTCAAATGAATTAGTACTCGGACCATTCCAGGGACTTCCTGCATGTGTGCGCATTGAAAACGGCAAAGGCGTTTGCGGTACAGCATTCCGCGGCAATGATATTTTTATCGTTGATAACGTAAATGAATTCCCCGGCCACATTGCATGCGATGCAAACAGTAAATCAGAAATTGTTGTACCACTGTATAAAGACGGTAAAGGCATTGGCGTACTTGATATCGATGCACCGATTTACGACCGTTTTACAGAAGAAGACCGCAACGGTCTGAAAACGTTCGTCGATACATTAATAAACTATATTTAACGTTGACTTTCAGTAACTGAAGATGTAAAATAAACTATTGTGTAAATGAACAGTATAAGTAGCGGATAGTCATTGTGAGTAAGTATGCGGTCCCCGCGGTTGGTGTGCTGCGTAACCAATGCTATGAGGCGAAGGCACTTTAAATCGTATGCCCTCACAGGAGATTATTCCCTTATGATTGTTTTTTGCATATATTAATAAAACATAAGGAGGAGCTAATATGGCTCGTTTTACAGGTTCAATTTGGAAAAAATCACGTCGCTTAGGAATTTCCCTAACTGGCACAGGTAAAGAATTGGAACGTCGTCCGTACCCGCCGGGTCCACACGGTCCAACACAAAGAATTAAATTATCAGAGTATGGTAAACAGTTACAGGAGAAACAAAAACTTCGTTACATGTATGGCGTTAACGAACGTCAATTCCGTACATTATTCGACCGTTCAGGTAAAATGAAAGGTGTTCACGGTGAGAACTTCATGATCTTACTAGCGACTAGATTAGACGCAGTAGTTCGTGCTTCAGGACTTGCCCGCACACAACGTCAAGCACGTCAGTTAGTTAACCACGGTCACGTTACTGTGGATGGCAAACGTGTAGACATCCCTTCATTCATCGTTAAACCAGGACAGGTTATCGGAGTTCGTGAAAAATCACGTAACCTTGATATCATCGCTGAAGCTGTTGAATTAAGCAACTTCACACCTGAGTACCTAACATTCAACAAAGATAACTTAGAAGTTACTTTCGACAGACTGCCAGAACGCAGTGAATTAAATGCCGACATTAACGAACAGTTAATCGTTGAGTACTACTCAAGATAATAGCTTTGAAAGACCCGAAATCATTATTAAATGGTTTCGGGTCTTTTTTTGCTTTCCGAGAGAATTATCGGGAGTTATTAAATAGTGATGGGTTATGGGAATCCCAACATTCTACAAGCTTTAAGTGTCGTCGTTACTCGTAACAAACTGCAAACTAAACATAAAAAAGAGACACCCGGAGGTGTCTCTTAAAAATTAACTATTTATTAAACAGTTGCAACGTTGACAGCTTGTGGTCC
>CANRKV010000096.1 GCA_947631305.1 uncultured Jeotgalicoccus sp. | reverse complement strand
TTGCTTTTAAAGATGAAGAACTGGTAACTGCAAAATAGTATAAGTACGAAACAGCACAGTAACCGGTGCTGTTTTTTAATGTTTAAAATACAGTTTAACGGGAACAATACTGACTAGAAAGAAAATTACAGGAGGAATTATTTATGGCAAAAAAAGTAGCTGTTATTATGACAGATTTAGTCGAAGACATTGAATATACAAGTCCTAAAGAAGCGATTGAGGAAGCTGGACATAAAGCAGTGCTCATTTCGCCGGACGGTTCAGCTGTAGAAGGTAAAAAAGGCGGCACATTTGAAGCGGATAAGTCTATCGGAGAAGTCACACCGGCTGATTATGATGCTTTATTAATTCCGGGAGGATTTTCACCGGACAGTCTGCGCGGAGACAAAGAAGACCGTTTTGGGAAATTTGCCAAGCATTTCCTGGAGGAAGACAAGCCGGTCTTTGCAATTTGCCACGGCCCTCAGCTGCTGGTAGATACAGGATTGCTGAAAGACAGAAAAATCACCAGCGTTAAAAATGTTAAAAACGATTTAATTAATGCAGGGGCGAAATGGGAAGACAGCCCCCTCGCAGTGTGCGGCAATCTTGCTACAAGCCGTACGCCTGATGATTTAGATCAGTTTAATGCTGAAATTAAAAGACAATTAGGATAAAAACAAAGGCTGCAGCGGAATACCGCTGCAGCCTGTTATTTAATTTCTATTCTACTGTTACTGTGCGTGCCGCAGCAGCCGGATCGCCGAAACTGTCAAAGGCAGCGTAAGCTATCGTATATTCACCCGGAGTTTCATTATCAACTTCACCGGAAATATAAAGCGCATTGCTAATGTCAGTGCCGTCCACATCTATTGCACGGACACCGTCTTTAGGGTCAAATGATTCACCGGTGCTGATCGTCAGATCTTCGACACCGCTGAATGATACAGAGTTACCGGTATCAGATGAAGAACTTTCCTCAGGTGCAGCTTCACCCAGTTGTTCTTCAGTCGGAGGAATCAGCGGTACAGGATCGCTCTCTCTATCAGACACTGTAACCTGGCGGACATGTTCGTAATAACCGTTGCGCGAATTTTCCACGCGGTAGGTTACACTGTATGTACCGGGAGATTCTGTATTTACGCTGTTGTTTGTTACTTCTATATTATCGGTAATATTTCCGTCCTGGTTATCCAGTGCATACACGCCGGCCAGCGGATCGAAATCACTGCCGGTCTGAACGTTAATATTACTGACACCTTTTATAGCGGGTATATTGCCTGAATGGCTGTCGGCTTCTTCTTTCATTGTCGGGCCATCGTAATTTTCATATGCCTGGTCAGGACCTTGAGCGGGTTCTTCAATATCGTTATCGACAAAATCACTGACGATTGGAGCGACTGGAAGTGCGCCAATCATAAATTTTATAAGCGTATCTGCATTCATTTATTTACACCTCTGTATTCACAATACTTTTTTTAATTTTAGCACACTACAGTCGTAACGACCAAGAATAGTGCGGGAATGGAGTGGAGAATTTGACTTACGTATTATTAATAGCGGGATTTATCTTACTGATTAAAGGCGCGGATTATTTTGTCGACGGAGCGTCGTCAATTGCCGGAAAACTGCATATCTCACCGCTGATTGTAGGACTGACAATTGTCTCGCTTGGGACAAGCGCCCCTGAAGCTGTTGTCAGTATCATTGCTTCACTGGAAGGCAATGGTGATATGGTTATTGGTAACATTGTTGGAAGTAACATTATAAATATTTCCTTAATGCTTGGTGTGACTGTATTGATTTCACCAATTATCATTGAACGTGAGACACAAACAAGAGAAATTCCATATGCATTGATAGCGGCAGCGTTACTGCTTGTATTTATGTCGGATCAATTTTTATTTTCTGCTGAGTCCAATGCTGTGGGACGTATCGATGGAATTATTTTATTAGCAGGTATCGGTTTATTTTTATACTATACATTTGTTAAAGCACGCCGCACTAAAGAAGCAACTCAGGATACGGAAGCTAAAAAAGCAGGGAATGACAGCAGCTGGTTTAAAAATATTGCTCTTTTTGTAATTGGTCTTGCCGGTATTATATTCGGCGGTGATCTTGTTGTAGACAGTGCATCGTCAATTGCTCTGTCGCTCGGCATGAGTCAGGCCCTGGTTGGCTTAACAATTGTGGCGATTGGTACATCACTGCCGGAGTTGACTACGTCTATTGCTGCAGCCAGAAAAGGTGAAGCGGAAATGGCATTTGGCAATCTGATCGGCAGTAATATATTTAATATATTCTTCGTACTGGGACTCTCTGCCGTAATCAGTCCGCTAAGTGTCAGCGGCAGTCTCTTTACAGATGCATGGATACTTATTCTTATTACTGGCGTGCTGATGGCTCTCGCTTTATGGAAAGGAAAACTTTCACGGCTTTCAGGCGGAACACTGGCTTTATTATATGTAATCTATCTCGTTTACATTATAATCAGAGGTTAAACGAAATAAAATTTTCGAATCATTATTCCAGAAGAATAGTTTAATAAAAGACTTAAAAGAAGCTCCCCGCATTTGCGGAGAGCTTCTTTTAAAAACCTTATTTATCTTCATTATGCCATTTAGCAGCTAATAACGTGTTGTTTAAGACCATTGTAATTGTTAATGGGCCAACACCGCCCGGAACCGGTGTAATATAACTTGCTACTTCTTTAGCGCTGTCAAAATCAACATCTCCGACTAATTTTTCATCGACAACTGTATTACCTACGTCGATAACGATTGCGCCTTCTTTTAAGTCAGATCCTTTAATAAGACCCGGTTTACCTACCGCACTTACGACAACGTCGAAATTTTTAAGCTGTGCAACCATATCTTTAGTGCGTGAGTGCATCAGCGTTACTGTAGCATTTTCGTTAGTTAGTAATTTCGCTACCGGCTGACCGACAATGTGTGAACGTCCGACAACAGCAACTGTTTTACCTTCCAATGAACCTGTGTGCTTCAGTAATTCCATAATACCGAGCGGTGTGCAGGGTACGAATGTACGCTGGCCGGTATACAGACGTCCGATATTAACCGGGCTGAAACCGTCTACGTCTTTATGTGGAGCAATTGCTTCAAGTACTTTGTTTTCATCTACCTGTGAAGGCAGTGGAACCTGTACAAGAATTCCATTTACTTTATCATCATTATTAAGTTTTTCTACTGCTGCAAGTACTTCTTCTTCAGAAGTATCTTCATCTAGTCGCACGATAGAAGATTCCATGCCGATTTTTTCAGCAGCTTTGTTTTTTGAACGCACGTAGCTTAGTGAAGCGCCGTCGTTACCTACAATTACCACCGTAAGATTTGGTACAATACCCTGTGATTTTAATTTTTCAACTTCGCTTTGTAATCCGGCGCGGTAATCTTTTGCGATTTCGCGGCCGTTTAATAATTCTGCAGTCATAAAATAAATCCTCCCTTAAAGTTTGTCTATTTCATTATCTCGAAAAACATAAGAAAAAGCTATAGATATAATTTAATATCTGCACCAAGAAATTAGTAGTGCTTCTCTATTTAAGTTATAATAATGTTAAGTTCATATTACATAAGTGTGACAGTATGAAAGGGGAATAATTATGAACGTTGCAGTAATTGGCAAGGGCGGCAGAGAACATGCCATTGTCAAGATGTTGGCAAATTCAAAAAGTGTTAATAATATTTATGCAATACCGGGAAATGCAGGCATGCGTGAAATCTGCGAGGTAATGTACCGCGTCGATGAAGATGATTTCGATGCAATTGCAGGAATATGTATTGAGAAACAGGTGGATTGGGTCGTCATAGGGGATGCTGCTCCATTATCACTTGGCCTGGCAGATTTTTTAATTGATGAATATGGACTCACTGTTTTCGGGCCGCGTAAAAAAGAAGCCCGGATGGAAACGAGTAAATCATACACAAAAAACCTGTTGAAGAAATATAATATTCCAACAGCGGATTTTAAAGTATTTGTAAATTATAATGAGGCAAAAGATTTTATAGAATCGGCAGTGCCGCCTTACGTGATTAAAAAAGACGGCTTAAGCGAAGGTAAAGGTGTCGTTATTATACACAGCAGAGAAGAAGGTTTAAAAGCACTGGAAGATCTGGCCGAAGTGTCAGATGAAGGTGATATGGAACCGCTGCTGATCGAAGAGTATTTAACGGGTGAAGAGTTTTCACTGATGGTAATGGTGAATGAAGAATATACCCATACATTTGAAGTGATTGCACAAGATCATAAAAGTGCATTTGGCAAAGGTGACGGTCCGAATACCGGCGGTATGGGAGCATATGCCCCTGTCACGCATATCAGCGAAACAGTCAGACAGGAAGCAATTGAAAAAATTATTGAACCGACGGCTATGGCAATGGTTAAAGAAGGACTGAGTTACTTCGGTGTGTTATATCTCGGTGCAATGATGACAGACGATGGAGTGAAGGTCCTCGAATACAATGCGAGATTCGGCGACCCTGAAGCACAGGTTCTGCTTTCTATGATAGACAGCGATTTCGCCTGCATACTGGAGAAAGTGCAGCAGAAAGAGCCGCTCAAAATTGACTGGAAGCCCGGCTACACTGTTGGTGTGATGCTCGCGACAGAGGGTTATCCGTATGAATATAAACGCGGCATTGGAATTTCATTTACCGATGAAATAATGGACCGCAGTTTTATCAGCGGTCTCGCTCAGACTGAAAATGGAGATTATATTTCCTCAGGCGGCCGGATTATGCTTGTAACAGGTACTGGTCTCACGATTGAAGAAGCACTGAAATCTGCATACGGCAGTGTTGGAGAAATAGAGTTTGATAATAATGAAATATTTTACAGAACGGACATTGCACACCGTGCAATGTTAACAAAATAAAAAAGAGGTTAGCTGAATGCTAACCTCTTTTGCATGGGGAAGGAGTAATTAAATGATATAATTACTCCTTATCATGCACGTAAAAACCTAAGTATATTATTCGTCAATATTCAGCCTGTATCAATATTATAATTATTATCTGTTAGTAAGATATATAGCCGGAATTTATAAATATAAACATAAATATGCTGAAGAATGATTTTTATACTTGAATTTTATATAATAGAGAGAGTTGAGGTGACAGGATGATAAGTAAATTCAGAAATCGCAGTGAAGTGATTATTAGTTTTATACTCGGTGTGTTTTTTATTATTTTAGGTCTTTTTATATTATTTAACACCGGGCAGATCAGAAATGAAGAAGTACCTGTCGAAGAAGATAACATAGAAACAATATTTGATTTAATTAATGCTTTCTTCGTCGAAGTATCAAATATGCTGTCGATGATGATTGGAGGATTTCCAATCATTGCGGGCATACTGATAATTTTATTTGGACTGTTTATGTTTAAAGTGGGCTCATGGATTAACAGCACTACTAAATACGATGTGCCGCTGACCTTTTTCTTTATCGGTCTGTCGCTGGGCCTGTTTATCGTGACAACGATATTAATGACACAATCTTACGGACTCTGGGCACTGCTGTTCCTGCTCGCATTTATTATTCATCTGCTGTTCAGCGTATTTAATGAATATTTAAATCCGGAACATCGTAAAGAACATTATATGATTATACTGCTGTTTTACGGTATCGCATATTTCTTTACGCAAAATGCAGTGTATTCAAATATAGAGTCAACGATAACACCGACAGACGTACTGTCGATTAATTTATTTTTTGCACTGGTATGGGTATCGTCATACATGGCGCTGTGGGTCGGTGTATTCTTGCTGAAAGCAAACAATCTGCTGAAAAAACCGGCTGATACAAGTCCTGAAAAACTATCCAGATTAAACAAGAAAAAGAACGGTAAAAAACATTTTGCACCTGATAAATATTTAGGGTTTTCACAGAAATTATACGATTTCCGCAACAAAATCCTGGATAAGCTGAAACGGTTTTTCGAAACGGATCTGCCTTCATGGTTCAAAGTGAACTATTTGGAAATACTATTCGGTATTATCGTACTGATATTCGTGTTCCTGGAGTT
>CANRKV010000095.1 GCA_947631305.1 uncultured Jeotgalicoccus sp. | reverse complement strand
TTCCTGTTCGGCTTTATGATGGATATTACATTAGCACTGCTGCAAGTATTTCCGGCACCTGAAACATGGGCAATGCGCGGGATATTTTTAGTTGTAAGTTTATTTGTAGTATCTGTTGGACTGCTCGGATACTTCAGCGCGAAATTCCCATTAATGCCTTACGATGAACTCACTCATGTTATAAGTGAAAAATTCAATCTGCAATTCAGCAAAGCTAAAATTACCAGTGACTTGTTAAACGTCGTTGCAGCAGGTTTAATCTGTATTGTTTTCATCCAGTCTTTAGGATCGATTGGTATCGGAACATTGATTGCTGCGTACTTTATCGGCAAAATTACCGGCTGGATGATGAAGAAATATCAGCATCATTTAATTCATTGGTCAGGACAGAGAAAAGCGATTGCAGAAGAGGTTATTGAAACCGCAGAACCGACGGGAGAGACAGATTTAGAAGAAACACTTGAACCCGGTGAAGAACCGGCAGCGCCGTAAAGAATCTCATAATTTGAGGTTCTTTTTTTGTTCGGCCGGACCCCAAAACAGGTTATTACTTTCATTCTGATAAAATTTTTTATAACATATTACGCAATGCAGAAAGTAAATAAAACTGAGAGGAAGCTGTCCATGAACCGCATGCCGTTTTTTGATAATGCGAGATTAGTGTTAATTTTTCTCGTTGTGTTTGGTCATATGATTCAGCCGTTCGCGACTGATTCGCAGCTGATCAACTCGATTTATGCATTTATATATATTTTCCATATGCCGATGTTCATTATGCTGGCAGGCTTCTTCGCTAAAGGTATCGGTAAACCGAAATACATTTTAAATCTCGCTAAAAAATTACTGCTTCCTTATTTAATGTTCCAGGGACTGTACACGTTATTATATTTCCTGCTCGGGCGCGAGGAATGGTACAAAGGGATCCTGCACCCGCAATGGGCGATGTGGTTTTTAATCAGCCTGTTCTGCTGGCATATTCTGCTCGTACTGTTTAAAAGAATGCCCGCAGTGGCAAGCATTCTACTTGCGGTCTTTATCGGCATTGCGATCGGTTACGTCGATTTGTCCGCATACGGACTCAGCCTGTCACGTACTTTTGCGTTCTTCCCGTTCTTTTTAGCAGGTTACTTTATGACGAAAGAGCATGTTCAGCTGATAAAAACCAAGGCCTTAAGTACCGCGTCAGTTATTTTTATGATTGCGCTGTTTACATTTATTTATCTGTTTATCAACGTGGATGTAACACTCGATACGGACTGGCTGTCCGGTGCAGTCGCTTACCAGCGACTTGAAGCGGAAATAAGCGGCGGTCTGATGCGTCTCATCATTTATATTCTGGCAGCTCTCTTAATTGTCAGTATGATTGCGTTAATACCGTCGGGAGATTTCGGCTGGCTGACGAAAATCGGCGAGAAGACATTATATGTTTATCTGCTGCACGGATTTATTATTCAGCCGTTCAGAGAGTTTGAAATACTGTGGTATAACCATTGGTATGAAACGTTCTGGTTCTTGCTGTTGTCGGCATTAATTGTTATTCTGCTCTCAAGTAAACCGGTTGTTGCACTGACACGGCCGCTCGTTGAATTGAAGTGGAAGAAATAAAAAAAGAGGGTACAGAATCCACGCGGAATTCTGTACCCTTTTGTTATTTTATGTATGATAGTTCCAATAAAGGGTAATAAATATTTATAGGGCATTTTACATAATTAAATAACGGTGATGGGGGATTAACATGATTATAAATGTTAGGGAACTGCTGCCATTTCTAATTCCGTTAATAATTTTTCAGCTGCTTTTAATGATTTCCGCCCTGACAATGATAGTCAAACAGCGGCGTTTTAAATATTTAAACAGAGTGGCGTGGATAATTATTGTTGTTGTGTTTAATATTGTCGGACCTGTCCTGTATTTCGTGATGGAACGTAAGTGAATTAAAAAAATGATGATGCAGAAATCTATACGGGTTTCTGCTTTTTAATTGACACTAAGTCAACCACTGGTTGATTTAGATGATAATAGTGTATAAATAAGAAATACATAATATATAAGGACCTCTATACAATAGAGTCAGGGTGATGAAGATGAACAAGTTCAATATAAGTGACAATATTTTTATGCATAGAAAACGTATTGGCTATACGCAGCAGAATCTTGCTGATTTTTTAAATATATCCAAGTCAGCGGTTTCTAAATGGGAACGCGGCAATGCACTGCCGGAAGTGAATTATCTCGGAGAGCTTGCGGTGCTGTTTGATATTTCAATTGATGAGCTGGTCGGCTTTTCTCCCCAGCTGACAAAACAGCAGATCAGGGTTATCTATAATGATTTAGCAGGAAAATTCAGCTCCGAAAATTATGATGATGTTTTAAATGAAGTTAAAGACTATGCCAAGCGTTATTACAGCTGCTATCCATTTTTAACGTCGCTTGCCGGATTACTGGTTAACCATTTAAAACTCGTTGATGACAAAGAAGAATCGATTGCTTATATCGGTGAGTTAATAGAGCGGATTTTATCGAATTCCGATTCACTGCATTTGAAAGAACAGATGGTATTCTTCAAAGCATTATTGCTTATAAAAGAGAACAGACACGGGGAAGTCATTGAGCTGCTGCAAGAATCGACATTACCGAAATTGCCGGTAAGAACAGTGCTGGCTCAGTCCTACTTAATGGACGGGGAAATGGATAAGGCAAAGTCAGCGTTGCAAATTGAAATTTACGAGAATTTAATTTTTATGATGGGTGACTTAACGATGCTGATGTATTTCGAGATGGACAATGATATTGAATCAATAATCAGTAAAGGAACGGCAATAGATAACGCGTTTAATTTAAAGAAGCTGCACCCGAATACGACATTAAATTTTTATCTGACAGCAGCGATGAAAACAGCGGGCGATAAAGAAAAAAGCCTATTCTATTTAAAAGAGTTTTTAATCAGCGTAAAAAATTTGTCGAAAGATTATTATTTGCACGGTGATGAATTTTTCTCGGAAATTGATGACTGGATTGAAGATTTTGATTTAGGAAGAGACGTCCCTGTAAATAAAACGACAGCCAAAGAGCAATTAATCGATTCTGTCGAAAATAATGAAGCATTTAAAGATTTTAAAGAAGATATTGAATTTAAAAATATACTCCACAATTTAAAGATATATTTGAAGGAGGACTAAAATGAACGCAGAAATAACTGAACTGCTGCCTTTTCTCATACCGTTAATACTGCTGCAGGCTGTCTTGATGATTACAGCGTTAGTCATGATTATCAGACAGCAGGAGTTTAAATATTTAAATAAACCGCTGTGGATACTGATTGCTGTATTCCTGAACCTGCTTGGACCGGTTTTGTACTTTGTATTGGAGCGTCGATAAGATGAATATATTGAAAATAGACAATCTGAGTAAATCTTTTAATGGAAAAACAGTGATTGATAATTTGAATTTAACTGTGAAAAAGCATACGATATACGGATTTATCGGCAACAATGGCACGGGCAAAACGACGACGATGAAAACGATACTGGGTTTGTTAAAAGCCGATTCAGGTGAGATTGAAGTGTGCGGACAGAAAGTGGCATTCGGCAACACAGATACCAACAGCTGTATTGGCTACCTGCCGGATGTCCCTGAATTTTACGGTTATATGAAAGCTGAAGAGTACTTAAAATTGTGTGCAGAAATCACCAATATAAGTAAAGAAGAACGACTGCCGAGAATCAAAGAACTGCTTGAACTGGTAGGTCTTGACAGAGAGTCTTCAAAAATAAAAACGTACTCAAGAGGAATGAAGCAGCGTCTCGGTATTGCCCAGGCATTGATTAACAAACCTCAGCTGCTGATTTGTGATGAGCCGACAAGTGCGCTGGATCCGCAGGGGCGCAGTGAAATACTTAATATTTTGAAACGAATTACAGTGGAAACGACGGTTATTTTCTCGACCCATATCTTATCCGATGTGGAACGAATTTGTGATACCGCAGGTATTCTTCACAAAGGGAATGTCGTGAAAGAAATTAATCTGCACGAGAGTCTCGGCGATAAAGGAATTATGATGGAACTGTCGGTTGAAGAGCTTAAAGTACTCGGAGACGAGCTGGAACTGACACCTGTCAGCGAATCAAAATACCGGGTGGAAAATCAGCCGCTTCAAAATATATACAAGGTGCTGCAGGATAAAGGGGTTTACCCCGAAAGTATAGTCAGGGAGAAAAGGTCACTTGAAGATGTATATATGGAGGTGACATCATGAATCAGATTTCCGCACTGTTTAAAAAGGAAGCTGTGGAATCAATTCGTAATTTCAAACTGTTTCTGCTCTTAGCGGTGTTTATCATTATCGGGATTATCAGCCCGCTGACTGCATATCTGATGCCGGACATAATGGCGATGGTTATGAAAGACGCAGGGATTAAGTTTGAACTGCCTGTTGTAACTGCTGTGGATTCCTACGTTCAGTTTTTTGGAAATATGAATCAGCTTGGCTTGCCGATTCTGGTCATTGTTACCGGGAGTATACTGACGAATGAATTTTCGAGAAATACGCTGATTAATCTGTTAACCAAAGGATTGAAACGGCACAATGTGATGCTTGTGAAGTTTTTATATACAATTTTGATGTGGACGGTTGTCTACGTGTTCGGTGCTGTCACAGCATATTTATATACAATCTATTACTGGGAGAACGAGCTTGAAAACATACTCGCAGCATTCGGTTTAACGTGGCTGTACGGTATATTCCTAATCAGTGTAATCATGATGGCGTCAGCGATTTTTAGAACGAGTTTCCTCGGGGTATTGTTTACAGTGCTTGGTGTGGTGATTATCATGATTATTGCGAGCATTTATCCGATGACAGCGGAGTATCTGCCGCAATATTTACTCACTTCGAATATGAGTCTACTGACGGGTGAAACAGGGATGAGTGATGTTATGCCTGCGGTGCTGATTACTGCAGGAGCTTCGATACTCATATTCTTACTGTCGATAGTAACGTTTAATAAAGCAGTAATGTAAAAAGGATATGAGACAAGGTCATAAACATGGCATAATTCAGGTTTCATATTATAATTCAGTCTCTTCGATTTCTTTCCGGAGCGCCGAAACTTCTGTGCGCGTCATCGGAGCAAGGTGGCCGTGGATATAAGTTTCATACGGTATTTTATCGACGGCTTCGATATAGTCATAAAATTTATCTGCATCGTACCCGCCGTCCAGTTCGTAAAAATCACCGGTGTCGGCATCGCCGGCGAATAGCACTTTATCTTCCTGAACGAAAACGACTGCGCCGTCATTAGAGTGCGGGTTCGCGATTGGCGTAACTTCAACTGTAACGTTGCCTAAGTTCAGGGATAAATTACCGTCAAATTCAATGTCTGCCCGAACAACTTTAATGTCCGAAATATCATCGTATTCTATTTTCATGTGCGTGTCGCAGAATTTACATTCTTCACCGGTCTTAAGACGTTCTGCCATTGCTTCCGGCGTCCATTGCCATTGGGTGATACCCTCGAGAATTTCATTAGTCTTGGCGTGAGTCATGGTCGTGCCGGAAAAAGCGTGCATGCCGAATGTGTGATCCCAGTGCCAATGGGTAATCAGTGCAATTTCAGGTTTTGGCAGACCCGCTTCATCAATTGCTTCAAGCATTGCATTAAGATGCGCTGCTGAATTCCCAGCATCGACGAGGACACTGTATTTTTGGCCGTGTATGTAGCCGAGATTCGGACGGTCGCGGTGACTGTCGAACGGCAGTATGTAAACGTTGGGTGAAACCTGATTGAGCATAGTCATCTTCCTTTATATAGACAGACAGAAAACCACGTAACATGAGTTAGGTGGTTTTTATTCTGTACTTATTTTCTTTTTTTCTTCTTTCCGTATGAAGAAGAGCTGTTATCTTTGTTCATAAATTTCTGTACGACTTTATTTATAATGATTGGTGCGATAAAAATTGCCGCACGTCTAAGTAAACGACCCATAAGTTTACCTCCTAAATAATAGATACTTATATATAACCATTATCTCA
>CANRKV010000094.1 GCA_947631305.1 uncultured Jeotgalicoccus sp. | reverse complement strand
AAAAATGGACATTCCGATGTAGCGGTCTTTGCATTTATGATTGGTTTTGCAATTATGATGGTGCTGGATGTTGCACTGGGATAAAAAAGTTGAAGAGTCCGTATCTTTTAATTAAGATGCGGAGTTTTTTTATGCAAAAAAACTCCGGAGGATTATCCTCCGGAGTTCATTTATAAAGTTTTATAATCTTAGTAGAAGAATCCGATGATTGTAGAACTTAGTAATGAAACCAGTGTTGCACCGTATACTAATTTAAGACCGAATTTAGCAACTTTGTCTCCGCTCTCACCGTGAAGACCTTTTACAGAACCGGCAATAATACCGATACTTGCAAAGTTAGCGAATGAAATCAGGAATACTGAAAGCATAGCCTGTGTTTTCTGTGACAGAGTTTCTGCTAATGGCATGAATTCTAAAATTGCCACGAATTCGTTTGTAATAAGTTTCGTCGCCATTAATGAACCGGCAGTCTGAGCTTCATCCCATGGAATACCAATCAGGAATGCGATTGGCATAAAGATGTAACCGAGAATGTCCTGGAATGATAAGCTTGATCCCGGAATTAACAGGAATAAGTTGTTTAACAGACCAATTAAAGCGATAAACCCGATAAGCATCGCACCTACGATAAGGACGATTTTACCACCGTCGATGATGTAATCTCCAAGAACCTGGAAGAAAGATTTACCTTTCTCAGGGTTTGTAGAAATTTCAACGTCGCCGTCATTAATTTCCTCTTCGTACGGGTTGATAATGTGAACAATAACGTATACACCGAACAGGTTAAGCACGATTGCAATAATTACAAACTGCGGGTCGAGCATTGTAAAGAATGCACCGACGATTGACAGTGAGATGGAACTCATTGCCTGCGCTGATAATGTGTAAAGGCGCTGTGTTGTCATTTTAGGCAGGTGGTTTTTAAGTGATACAAAAACCTCAGACTGTCCAAGCATCATTGATGCAGCACCGTTGTATGACTCTATGTAGGGCATACCAGTGACTTTCGTAAGCAGGAATCCGATTCCTTTAATAATGAACGGAAGAATTCTCGTGAATGATAAAATACCGATAATTGCTGAGATGAAGATAATCGGAAGTAAAACGTTGAATAAGAACACGTCTGCCGGTTCTCCTTCAGCTGTAGTCATCAGACCGCCAAAGACGAACAATCCGCCTTCTCTTGCATAACCAAGCAAGTTATCAAATACGCCAGCCAGCCACAGGATGAATGTCTGTCCCCCTGTAGTGCTTAAGAACAAGAATGCGGCAAGTAATTGCAGCACAAGTAATACGACAATGTTTTTCCAATGCTTAAATGCAAGTTTTTTGTTGCTGCTTGCAATCCAGGCCAGGAAGATGACGAATAGTATACCAACTATCCCCATTACAATACTCATAAAAGTAAGCCTCCAAAAATTAGTGTATGAAATTTTGCTCTATGTATATGTTTCATTTAATTATAAAGTAAATGTTACAAATACGCGATACTGAATCATTATAATGCAAACGTTTACAGAAATAAAGGGTATATTGAGAGAAATGAACAAAAAGAATAAGGTTTTTGAGAAATACGAACAATTGATGTTTTAAAAAAATAAACAAGAGATTTGCCAAAAAAACGCACAGACGGTATACTTTAGTCAAAGTTGGTCAAGGAGGAGTGATGATATGCGTAATATGTCGGATATCATTGAGCAGTATTTAAAAGATATGATTGAACGATCTGGCAATGAAGTCGTTGAGATCAAACGCGCGCACATCGCTGAAAAATTTGATTGTGTGCCGTCGCAATTAAACTATGTCATAAAAACACGTTTCACGAATGAGCATGGCTATGTAGTGGAAAGCAAACGCGGCGGGGGCGGCTACATAAGAATCACCAAGGTGGAAACCCACTCTGAAACTGAGTACCTTCTGCATCTCCAGAATTTAATCGGGGAAAGCATCTCGCAGTTAAATGCGGAGCACCTGGTGCAGTCCATGTATGAAAATGAAGTCATTACTTACCGTGAATCACAAATTATAGATGCAGTGATGAAACGCGAAATTTTATCGCTTGAGCTGCCTTACAGAGATATTTTAAGAGCAAAAATTTTACGACGCATGATTACAGCTATACTCTACGCTAAGGAGTGATGAGATGAAATGTGAAATATGCAACGAGCGTGAAGCAGCAATTCATATTTCGAAAGGTTCGGGGCTCACTCACAGAGAACAATATTTGTGTGAACAATGCGCCAATCAATCGATGGATATAAATTACAATCAGACAGATAACCCGTTTGATATTCAGACGCTGTTAAAAATGCTTGCGAACAATTCTCAGCGTGAACAGACGGAAACAGAGCAGCATGCCTGTCCAACCTGCGGTTCGACACTGCAGAGTGTCGTTAAGAATGGTTTATTCGGCTGCAGCCACTGCTACGAATACTTTGAACGCTATGTGCCGGAAATCGTCACGCGTGTGCAGTTAAATCAGCAGCGTCATATCGGTAAAATACCGTCGCAGGCACACGATACTTTAAAGCTGAAACGGGATATCCAGTCGCTTGAACATACGCTGCAGGAAAAAGTTAAAATGCAGGCCTTTGAGGAAGCGGCAGTAGTCCGCGACCAGATTCAGGCGCTGAAGGACGGTGAGACCTATGAATAGACATACGAGTATGTGGATTCAAAATGCGGTAAACACAGAAATAGAAATGTCATCGAGAATCCGTCTCGCACGCAATATTAAAGGTGTGCCGTTTACTCATATGCTTGAAGACGATGAAGATCTCGAGGCTCTTGGGGGACTGGTAGCGAAGGTTCTGCCTGATTACGGTCTCACAGCTTTGCAGAATATGCCTGTTCTCGACAGAGCGCTGCTTGTTGAAAAGCATTTAATCAGTCCGAATTTTGCGAAGCACGGCAACCGTGTATTTATTAACAATGATGAAGATGTATCAATTATGCTCGGCGAAGAAGATCACATCCGCATACAGGCACTCGGAACGAATATAGGCCTCGAGGCGCTTTATGAGAAAGCAAATGCAATAGATGATACATTGGAAAAAAAGATAGAGTATGCTTTTGATGAACAATACGGTTATCTGACAGCATGTCCGACAAATATCGGCACCGGCATGAGAGCATCTGTGATGATGCATCTGCCGGCACTCACAGCAACGAATAAAATCCAGAGATTCCACAACAACCTGACACGTTTCGGTTTTACCCTGCGTGGTATATACGGAGAAGGCTCAGAACCGCTCGGTTCAGTGTATCAGCTCTCCAATCAGGTGACGCTCGGTTTTGAAGAATCAGTTATTATTAATAATTTGACCGAGCTGAAAAACCGTTTAATAGAAGAAGAGCGTATGGCGAGACAGAATTTAATGACGCTGGACACTCAGGATGCAGTAAACCGTTCACTTGGAATTCTGCAGCATGCTTATAAATTATCGTTAAAAGAAGGGTCGATGCATTTAAGTAATGTGAAACTCGGTATCGATTTATCGTATATTGAACTTGATAATTTTAACTTTCAGGAATGGTTCCAGCTGATTCAGCCGGCATTTGTTAAAGAACGTATAAATATAGAAGAAGACTACGATTCACCCGGGATTGCAGCGGAATGTGCGCGGGCATCCTTAATGCGTGAATTACTAGGAGGGAAATAGAGTATGCTATTTGGTAAATTAACAGAGCGTGCCCAGAAAGTGCTGGCGTATGCACAAGAAGAAGCAATCACACTAAAAAACTCTAATATTGGTACAGAGCACCTGCTGCTCGGGTTAGTCAAAGAGCAGGAAGGTATCGCAGCAAAAGTGCTCGCATCATTTAATATTGATGAACAGAGAGTCAATGAAGAAGTTCATAATTTAATCAATACAGGCACTGAAAAAGCCTCATCTATACACTACACACCCCGTGCGAAAAAAGTGATCGAACTGTCGATGGATGAAGCGCGTAAACTGCATCACAATTTTGTCGGCACAGAACATCTGCTGCTCGGTTTAATCCGCGAAAGCGAAGGTGTGGCAGCACGTGTGCTGGCGAATTTGGATTTAAACATTACAAAAGCACGTGCAGCTGTAATTAAAATGCTTGGCAATCCTGAATCATTCCAGTCGAACGGCAGCGTCGAGAGAGATACAAACACCCCGACACTCGATTCTCTGGCACGTGATTTAACACAAATCGCAAGAGAAGATCTTCTCGATCCGGTTATCGGACGCTCAGACGAAATTACGCGTGTGGTTGAAATACTGAGCCGCAGAACGAAAAATAATCCGGTCTTAATCGGTGAGCCGGGTGTAGGTAAAACTGCGATTGCAGAAGGACTTGCACAGGCAATTATTCAGAACGAAGTACCTGAGAACTTAAAAGGCAAACGTGTCATGTCACTGGATATGGGGACGGTTGTCGCAGGAACTAAATACCGCGGTGAATTTGAAGAACGCATGAAAAAAGTTATGGATGAAATTCATAAAGCGGGTAATGTCGTGCTCTTTATCGATGAGCTGCACACGCTTATCGGCGCAGGTGGTGCAGAAGGTGCAATCGATGCATCAAACATTTTAAAACCTGCACTGGCACGCGGTGAATTGCAGTGTATCGGTGCGACAACGCTCGATGAGTACCGCAAGCACATTGAAAAAGATGCAGCACTCGAACGCCGTTTCCAGCCGGTGATGGTCGATGAACCAAACACTGAAGATGCACTTCTTATCTTAAAAGGGCTGCGCGACCGTTATGAAGCACATCACCGTTTGACGATTACAGATGAGGCACTTGAATCCGCGGTACGTATGAGTGACCGTTATATTCAGGACCGTTTCCTGCCGGATAAAGCAATCGATTTA
This sequence comes from uncultured Jeotgalicoccus sp., assembly GCA_947631305.1. Lineage (GTDB taxonomy): Bacteria > Bacillota > Bacilli > Staphylococcales > Salinicoccaceae > Jeotgalicoccus. Next base: position 1,324 of record CANRKV010000094.1, on the reverse strand, counting down.
ATCGATGAAGCGTCGTCTAAAGTCAGATTGAGAAGCTACGCAGCACCGCCTGACTTAAAAGACCTCGAATCGGAACTGGAAAATGTGAAAAAAGAAAAAGATGCAGCAGTACAGAGCCAGGAATTTGAGGCGGCAGCGAATTTCCGTGATCAGCAGACGAAAATTGAACGTCAGGTGAAAGAATCGGAAGAGAACTGGAAGAAAGAACAGGGAGACTCATCGCAATCAGTAACACCGGCGGATATTGAACTCGTCGTTGCAATGATTACAGGTATTCCTCTGACTAAAATTGCAGAAGATGAATCGGACAGACTGTTAAATCTTGAATCGATTCTCCACGAACGTGTTATCGGTCAGAACGATGCAGTCACATCGATTTCAAAAGCTGTAAGACGTGCACGTGCGGGACTTAAAAATCCTAAGCGTCCAATCGGCAGCTTTATCTTCCTCGGACCGACAGGTGTCGGGAAGACGGAACTTGCAAGAGCGCTCAGCGAAACGATGTTCGGTGAGGAAGATGCTATGATTCGCGTTGATATGAGTGAGTATATGGAAAAACATTCCGTATCACGTCTTGTCGGTTCGCCTCCGGGCTATGTCGGCTATGATGACGGCGGTCAGCTGACTGAAAAAGTTAGAAGAAAACCTTACTCACTAGTACTGTTCGACGAAATAGAAAAAGCGCATCCCGACGTTTTCAATCTGCTGCTGCAGGTGCTGGACGACGGCCGCTTAACGGACTCGAACGGACGGACAGTCGATTTCCGCAACACAATTATCGTTATGACATCGAACGTTGGTGCACGTGAACTTCAGGATCAGAGATTTGTCGGCTTCGGCGGACCGGCTGCGGATAATTACGAAAATGTGCGCAGTACGATGATGAAAGAACTTAAGAATTCTTTCAGACCTGAATTTATCAACCGTGTAGACGACATTATCGTGTTCCATAAATTAGAAAAAGAACACCTTAAAGAAATTGTCAGCTTAATGATTGATCAGCTGCGTGAACGTCTGACAGACCAGAACATTCACATTGAAGTGACTGATAAGGCGACTGAACGTATCGCAGAAGAAGGGTACGATCCGGAATACGGAGCGAGACCTTTAGCGAGAAGCATTCAGAAAAACATTGAGGATACTCTCAGTGAATCACTGCTCAGCGGTGAAAGCTTTGAAAACAAACTTGTCACAGTAGATTACAAAAAGGATAAGTTTACGGTCAAAACAAAAGACAGAGAAGCAGACGCAGTAGAACAATAATAAAAACCCCAATCTCTCAAACGGACTTGAGGATTGGGGTTTTACTTACATAAATTTAAGG
>CANRKV010000093.1 GCA_947631305.1 uncultured Jeotgalicoccus sp. | reverse complement strand
TTCATTGCGGAGCAAACGTGCTTTCTCGGGAATGACAGAGCTTCATTGCGGAGCAAACGTGCTTTCTCGGGAATGACAGAGCTTCATTGCGGAGCAAACGTGCTTTCTCGGGAATGACGGAGCTTCATTGCGGAGCAAACGGCTTTTCTCGGGAATGACAGAGCTTCATTGCGGAGCAAACGGCTTTTCTCGGGAATGACAGAGCTTCATTGCGGAGCAAACGTGCTTTCTCGGGAATGACAGAGCTTCATTGCGGAGCAACCACAATATACTTTGCTAATTCACAGACACTATTATATATTCAAATCAAAATAACAATTAAACAAGGAGAGATAATATGAGCAAATCCACTTCAGTAGTCAAAACCGGCGTCGGTTTTGGCACCGTACTTGCTATTACTATTTCATGGAGTGTGAATCAGTCAATTCTCTGGGCAATTATCCACGGAATATTCAGCTGGTTTTATGTCATATACTACATGCTAATCAGATAAAACTCCAAGATGCCGGGCAAATTAAATTTGTCCGGTATCTTTATATTCAGTAAAGTCAGGGTATATAAAGGTAAATAATAACATGGAGTGTTTCGATGATCACTTTTATAAAATTAATTATAATAGGCTTTATTTCCGGAGTGATTCTTGCTGCTGCCGGTAAACTCATAAGGATGGTTACGGGTAACAAAGCGGAAATCCTCTTATATAATATGGATTATATGCCGGTTATAAAAAAATGGAGCGACAAATGGATTACAGGTATCATTTTTCATTACACTACCTGTATCGTCAGTGCCGCAGTTTTATTTTACATGCTCATTCCGTTTGGCTGGGAATTGAATATATGGCCGTATGTTCTCGTTTATACTGCCGGGAGCGCCGCACTTTATTTCCTCAGTCTGCTCACGGATAAACCGCCCGCTGCCAACAGTTTTTCTTCATGGTTCTACTGGACGTTCAGTCATGCGATATTCGGTTTTGCCGTCGGCTACTTAATTAAATGGTGGGTGTAAATTTATTAATGTTATTTATCGTGTTACAAAGTAATACAAGAAGTTAAAACGTTAAAAAAATGCTCTCCGGATTTTAATCCGGAGAGCATTTATTCATTACTGACAAATATTAAATATGCACTGTAACATCTGCACTTTCTTTAAGGTCTTCAACTAATCCTTGTGCTGCTTCGCCTTCTTTTTGCATTACTACCTGTTCTTTAAGCTGCGGTTCCATTTCTTCAAATGATGGCGGTTCTTCTTCAGTTTCCATTTGTTCCATCTGAGCGACCTGCTGGTCGTAAATTTCCTGCATTTCTTCTTCAGACGGTTCAATGTCGCCTGCTTCTTCTGCGATCAGTTTATCAACTTTAACCTGCATGTCTACCTGCGACATTACTTCATCTTTAGGCATACCCTGTTCTTCAAATGCTGCGAACAGATCGTCCTGTGATTCCATACCGTTTTGTTCTACTAAGCCGTCAAGCACACCATTAGTATCTTCTTCAGTTACTTCAAGTTCACGGTTATCCGCTTCCTGAATTAACAGTTCCTGTGATACTAATCCATCTGCTACTTGTTTTTTAAGATCGTCCTGGTTCACTTCTTCACCGGACATCTGAGACATCATAGCCATTTGCTGGAATTGCATATTATATGCTTCTTCAAATTCCGCTTTTTCAATTTTAGTGTCATTTACTTCAGCAACAACATCAGGCACGCCTTCTAAATCCGGTTCTGGCATTTCCGGCTGTTCTGCTGCTGCACCTTCTTCGCCCTCAGCAGCTTCTTCTGTTCCTGCACCTTCTTCACCTTCTGCTGCAGCTCCTGATTCAGGTGCCTCTGCTTCTTCCGCACTGCCAGTATCTTCTGTTGCTGCTTCTTCATCGCCATTGCATGCGCCGAGCAGCAGCAATGAACCAATTATTGTTAAACTCGATATCCATTTTTTCATTTTGTGATTCTCCTTTGATTACTTACTTGTCCGTCATTCTATCGCACATTCTTTTCTGAGGCATGTAAAAAGCGGCTCATAAGAAAATTATTTTCACGATATATGATTAATTCATGACATTGTGAATCGGCTCACTATAAATAAACCCCTGCACCGGATACATTAAATGTACCTGATGCAGGGGTTCTAAAAGTTTTATTTCTCTTCTTTGTTCCAGCGGAAAACAGGTTTACGTGAAGCTCTAGTTTCATCTAAACGTTTAACCGGTGTTTTGTGCGGCGCTGAGTGAATAATGTCAGGGTTATTTTCTGCCTCATCAGCAATTTGAAGCATTGTATCGATAAAGTGATCAAGAGTTTCTTTAGACTCTGTCTCAGTTGGCTCGATCATCAGTGCTTCGTCTACGATTAATGGGAAGTAAACAGTCGGCGGGTGAATATCAAAGTCCATCAGGCGCTTAGCGATATCTGACGTTCTGATTCCAAGTGCTTTCTGTTTGTTACCAGAGATAACGAATTCGTGTTTACAGTGCTGCGTGAACGGAAGTTCGTATTTCTCCTGTAAGCTTCTCATAATGTAGTTCGCATTAAGTACAGCAAGCTCACTTGCTTTCTTAAGTCCTTCAGCACCAAGCGTACGGATGTACGTGTATGAACGGACGTTAATTCCAAAGTTACCATAGAAGTTCTTAACCATACCGATTGATTCCGGACGGTCATAGTCTAAGTCGTATACGCCGTCTTTTTCTACTACAACCGGTTTTGGAAGGTATGCTGCAAGCTCATCAGTTACGCCGATTGGGCCTGAACCAGGTCCGCCGCCGCCGTGTGGGCCCGTGAATGTTTTGTGTAAGTTAAGGTGTACTGCGTCAAAGCCCATGTCGCCGGGACGTGCGTAACCCATAATAGCGTTAAGGTTTGCACCGTCATAGTACATTTTACCGCCGGCTTCATGGATGATCTCTGACATTTCAAGAATTTGTGTTTCAAATAAACCTAATGTGTTCGGGTTTGTCAGCATAAGTGCTGCAGTGTTTTCGTTAACAACTTTCTTAAGGTCTTCAACGTCAACTAAACCTTTATCATTCGATTTAACCTCAACGATTTTGAATCCTGCAATTGCTGCAGACGCCGGGTTAGTACCGTGCGCTGAGTCAGGAACGATAACTTCATTACGGTGTGACTCTCCGTTAGCTTCGTGGAAAGCTTTAAACACCATAAGTGCAGTCCATTCACCTTGTGAACCTGCTGCAGGCTGTAAAGTGATTTCATCCATTCCTGTAATTTCTTCAAGGTGTACTTGAAGATCGTACATTAACTCTAACGCACCCTGGATAGTTCTAGTATCCTGATATGGATGAATGTGGCTGAAACCTGGTAATCTAACAACATCTTCGTTAATTACAGGGTTGTATTTCATCGTACATGATCCTAACGGATAGAATCCTGTGTGGATACCGAAGTTGCGGTTCGATAATCCTGTGTAGTGGCGCATTAATTCCAGTTCATCAACTTCTGGAAGATTTGCATCTACTTTACGAACGAAATCAGCACCAATTTCTTCTTCTAAATTAACTTCTGGTACATCGAGTGCAGGAAGGTTATAACCGACTCTGCCTTCTTTACTGCGTTCAAAAATTAATGGAAAGTTTTCATTAGCCATTGTTGATATCCCCCAATTCTTTAACAAATGCATCGATTTCTTCTTTCGAACGGATTTCTGTCGTTGCAATCAGCATGTGGTTTTCAAACTCAGGGTAAACGATACCAAGGTCAAATCCACCGACAATTCCTTTATCGAATAACTTCTCGTTAACCTCTTTAACAGGTTGTGAAAGTTTAACTACGAATTCGTTGAAAATCGATCCGCTGAATGCAGCTGGTAAACCAGCTTCTTCAAGCTGCTGTTTCGTGTATCTTGCTTTTTGCATGTTTAATTTAGACATGTCTTTAACACCATTCTTACCAAGTGCACTCATTGCAGCTGAACTTGCTACTGCGTTTAATGCCTGGTTAGATGTGATGTTTGATGTCGCTTTTTCACGTCTGATGTGCTGTTCTCTCGTTTGAAGTGCAAGAACGTATCCGCGCTGGCCGTCCTGGTCAACAGTTTCACCAACGAAACGTCCAGGTACTTTACGCATTAACTTGTCAGTTGTTGCGAAGTAACCACAGTGCGGTCCACCAAGCTGTGCAGGGATACCAAATACTTGTGTATCACCAACAACGATGTCTGCGCCAAATTCAGAAGGCGGTGTTAAGTAACCTAATGCTAACGGGTTACTTGAAACGATCATCATTGCTTTAGGCTGTGCTTTGATTAATGCATTTATTTTATCAAGTGGTTCAATCTGACCTAAGAAGTTAGGGTATTGAACGATAACTGAAGCTGTATCTTCATCAATTTCCTTTTCAAGTTGTGCTAAGTCAGTCTTCCCGTCAGTTAAACCGATTTCAACAATCTCAAGGCCTTTACCTTTTGATGCAGTTTTAACTAATTGACGGTACTCAGGGTGCAATGCTTCAGATACTAAGATTTTTTTCTTCTTAGTTTGAACGTTGCTTAAGTACATTGCTTCTACAACAGCAGTTCCGCCGTCATATAATGAAGAGTTTACGATAGGCATACCAGTAATTTCAGAAACCATAGTCTGGAACTCAAACATAGCTTGAAGTTCACCCTGTGTCATTTCCGGCTGGTAAGGCGTGTAAGAAGTATAAAATTCTTGTCTTGAAATAACGTGGTCAACTACTGACGGGATAAAGTGATCGTATACCCCAGCACCTAAAAATGAACTGTAATCCTGCAGATTGGCGTTTTTAGCAGCCATTGCAACCATTTCTTTTTTAAGTTCGTACTCACTAGTTGGTTCTTTCAGATTTAATTTTCTGTCCAGTCTAACTTTTTCAGGAATATCTGAAAAAAGCTCGTCTGTGGATTTTGCACCGATCTTTTCTAACATCTGTGTTTTATCAGCTTCAGTCGCTGGTAAATAACGAAAATCCATTACAATTTCCTCCCTGTTCTTCACATTTATAATATAATAATTTACTATTATTATTTTATTTCCACACTCTATACTACCATATCGAACTAAATAAATAATCAATTTAGCAGCTGAGCTTATATGGAAAACACTGATTTTATACAGCGCTTTCAAAAATCATTATTGCTTTTTTCTGATTTTCTGATTATTTTTCCATACATCGTTTATTATAGTGTCTTTTTGGGTATATTGCCAGTCTGATGTTATATAAAGCGGCTTCTTTTGTGCAAAAGTTATAAACTATACACACAACGATAAGTATCAGTGATGTCAATACATAAGGAGAATGCAATGTGAGTGTCTATTTTTACGGATGTATTTCTTTGGACGGCTACCTTGCTGATAAAAACCACCAGCTGAAATGGCTCGATGAAACCGGTACAGTTGAAGAAACAGGATACGATGATTTCTACAGCCGGATGGATATTATTATCATGGGCAGAAAGACGTTTGATTTCATTGCAGGAATTAAAAACTTTGAATCATTTTATGAGACGACTGATAATTATGTGATGACACACAGAAATGATTTAAACGCTGAAACTTTCACTCCGGTCTCAGGAGATATTACAGAATTTATTAAAGAAATTTCAGAAGATAAGAATGTGTGGATTGTCGGCGGCAATACGCTGCTCGCTCCATTGCTTGATGATGATTTAATGGATACACTGATTATACAGATTGCACCCGTACTGCTCGGTGACGGCATTCCTCTGTTTACGCAGCAGGAAATCACGAAAAGATTTACTTTAAAAGAAACAAAACAGTACGGTCAGTTTGCGGAGCTGGTTTTAGACAGAATGTAGAGAGGATTATATAAATGAATATATTACTTTTAGGAATGACAGGCAGAGCCGGCAGTGAAATTGCCAAACTTGCTCTGGAAGAGAAACACCAGGTGACTGGATTAGTCCGGACTCCTGACAAAATAACAATTAACGATGATAATTTATCGATTATAAAAGGTGATGTCACGGTTAAAGAAGCCGTGGAACGTGCGATGAAAGGTGCAGATGCTGTCATCAGCGCATTAAATACAGACGGCACCGATACGCTGACAAAAAGCATGCCGCTGATTATTGACGCTATGAACGCTGAAGGTATTAAGCGTATTGTCACGATTGGTACTGCAGGAATATTGCAAAGCAGAGTTGAACCTGACGTGCTGCGCTATCAATCCAGCGAGTCAAAACGGAAGTTAACACGTGCAGCAGAAGAACA
>CANRKV010000092.1 GCA_947631305.1 uncultured Jeotgalicoccus sp. | reverse complement strand
GCGCTCGATACAGCACTCGGTCAGGCGAGCCAGAACATCGTTATGGATGTTGAACATAATGCGCGCACGGCAATTGCATTTTTAAAACAGAAAAACTTCGGTTTTGCGACATTTCTGCCGCTGGATACAATCCGCGAACGCCACCTGTCGGTCGACGTTGAAAAATCACTGGAAGCAGCGAATATTGATTATCAGGTTTTATCAGAAGTTGCGGATATTAAACGCGAATACCGGAAAGTAATTCTGCATTTGCTGAACACAACAGTCGTTGTTAAAAACATGAGCGATGCTTCAGCGCTTGCAAGAGCAACGAACCAGCGTGTCCGTATTATTACGATGGACGGCGAAACGATTATGCCGGGCGGAGCGATGAGCGGCGGTTCAAGAAACCGTAAAGGCTCAATTATGGAGTCGAAGAAAGAGATAGCGGAAATTACCGAAAAAATTGAAGACTATACATCGCAGACAGCCTCATTGAAAAAAGCGGTCGACGATGCTGCGGAGCAGATTGCGGAACGTGCGGTGAAGCTTAAACAGCTCGAGGAATCGGGGACGGCTCTCGGAGAAATCCACGATAGCCTCCAGCAGGAAGTCGCGCAGCTCGGTTTTACACTGACGAACAAAACAGATGCGGCAGCCGAACTGAAACGTGAAGTTGCAGGTCTGTCACCTGACGAAGAAACGGGCGACTACGATGAGCAGATAGAAAACTATACTCATCAGATGACCGATATAAATACACGTATCGATATGATGAGCCGCTCGCAAAGTGAGAAAGATACTCAAATTTCACAGCTTCAGAGTGAACTGCAGCAGCTGAACAATGATAAAATAACATTGGAAGGCGAAATACGCTTTACCGATGCAGCAATCGAACGCATCTCTCTGAACATAGACAATGTGAAGCACAACATCGATAACACGAAGTCGGAAGCGGATTTAATTAATGATGACCTCTCTGCGATGAATATTTCAGAACTCGAAGAGAACAAAAACAAATTATCCAAAGTGCTCAGTCAGGTAAACGGTGAACTGCAGTCGATTACTGATAAACTGAAGTCCATCAAAGAGGATCATAAGAAGAACACCGAAGCTGAAAGTGAACTGCGTAAAGCTGCAGATTTGAGCCAGCAGCAGTTAAGAACTGACTCCGGTGCACGTGAAGGTCTGGATACGCAGATTGAAAATAAAATGACCTACTTAAGCGACAACTACAAAATGACTTATGAACTGGCACGTGAACAATTTGAGACATTTGATAATATTGAAGCGAAACGTCAAAAAATAACACTGAATAAGAAGAGCATTGAAGAACTCGGACCGGTAAATATCGGTGCGATTGAAGAGTTCAGTATCGTTAATGAACGCTATACGTTCCTAAAAGAACAGGAAGAAGATTTAATCGATGCACGCCAGACGCTCTTGGACGTAATCAGCGAAATGGATGAAGCAGTAGCGGAACGTTTCAAAGAGACGTTCCATCAGGTGAACCATTACTTCCAGGAAGTATTTACAGATATGTTCGGCGGCGGCCGCGCGGAGCTTAGACTGCTGGAAGAAGGTAATTATCTGGATTCAGGCATAGAAATATTTGCTGAGCCGCCAGGTAAAAAGCTGTCTTCACTGTCACTATTGTCTGGCGGCGAACGTGCCCTCACGGCAATCAGTCTGCTGTTCAGTGTACTCCGCGTGAAAGTCAGTCCTTTCATCATTCTCGATGAAGTTGAAGCGGCACTCGACGAAGCAAACGTAACGAGATACGCAAAATATTTGAAGAAACTGTCATCGGATACTCAGTTTATCGTTATTACACACCGTAAAGGTACGATGGAAGAAGCGGACCGCCTGTTCGGCGTTACCATGCAGGAACAAGGTGTAACGAAACTGATCAGTGTTGATTTAAAAAATTATGAAGAACCGGAACCGGTAAGAGAGGAAGGGCATTAATGGGTATTTTTGATCGTTTTAAACGTAAAAAGAAAATACAGGAAGAAAAACCTGCGTCGCTCGAAGCACAGACGGATAAATTGGACGACGGCCTGATATCGATTGATGAATTCGAGGAATGGGAACAGGATCAGCTCAGCTATAAATTTGAACAGGGCCTTAAAAAGAGCCGTGACAAATTCCAGCAGGACATCAATGCTTTAATGTCCCGCTACCGTACTGTCGATGAAGATTTCTTTGAAGCGCTAGAAGAAGTATTAATTTCAGCCGATGTCGGTTTTAATACAGTAATGGAATTAACTGAAGAGCTCCGTAAAGAAGCACAGCTTAAAAATATTACTGAAACATCTGAACTGCGTGAGACAATCGTTGAAAAAATGGTTGAAATCTATGAGCGCAACGGTGATGCTTCAGATGAGATGACGATTAATGAAGACGGTCTGACTGTTGTTTTAATGGTCGGCGTTAACGGTGTCGGTAAAACGACATCAATCGGCAAGCTCGCACACAAATATACGCAGGAAGGCAAGAAAGTGATGCTCGCTGCGGGAGATACATTCCGTGCCGGTGCGATTAACCAGCTGCAGGTATGGGGCGACCGTGTCGGCGTCGATGTAATTAAACAGGCAGAAGGATCTGACCCGGCGGCAGTAATGTACGACGCGGTCAACGCTGCGAAAAAACGCGGTGCTGATATTCTATTCTGTGATACTGCAGGACGTCTGCAAAACAAAGGCAACTTAATGAATGAACTGTCTAAAATTAAAAAAGTAATTCAAAAAGTCGTACCGGAAGCACCGCATGAAGTACTGCTCGTGCTCGATGCAACGACAGGACAGAACGCGCTCAGCCAGGCGAAAGCATTTAAAGAAGTGACTGATGTTTCGGGTATTATTTTATCGAAACTGGATGGTACTGCCAAAGGCGGAATTGTGCTGGCGATTAAAAATGAACTTGGTATTCCGGTTAAGTTTGTCGGACTCGGCGAGCAGCTCGATGATCTGCAGCCGTTCGATGCGGAAAACTATGTGTACGGCTTATTTGCTGATATGATTCAGGAGAGCGATACGCTTGAAGAAAAATTAGAGGAAGATAAAGATGACAAATGATTTAGAACGCACGATGCGGGTGAATTATCTGTATGATTTTTATCAGTCCCTGTTAACTGACAAACAGCAGAAATACATTGAACTGTATTATCTGGAAGACTTTCAGTTCAGTGAAATAGCCGAAGAGATGAACGTGACACGGCAGGCTGTGTATGATAATCTTAAACGCTCGCGAGATATGCTGGAGCAATATGAAGAAACACTCGGTATGTATAAAAACTTTAATAAACGCCTCGAATTATATGCAGAGCTTAAACAAAAGCTCGGCGGCAATATAACAGCAGACGTTAAAAAAATAATCGATAAGTTAGAGAAATTGGATTAAGGAGGACGGCACTATGGCTTTTGAAGGTCTTGGAGAACGACTGCAGTCCACGATGGACCGCATTAAAGGTAAAGGTAAAGTTACTGAATCTGACGTTAAATTAATGATGCGCGAAGTGCGCCTGGCACTGCTTGAAGCCGACGTTAACTTTAAAGTTGTTAAGCAGTTCGTCAACGACGTTAAAGAACGTGCACTCGGTTCGGATGTAATGACAAGTTTAACACCCGGCCAGCAGGTCATTAAAATCGTTCAGGAAGAGTTAACATCACTGATGGGCGGAGAAAATCAGAAGATTAATCTGTCTCAGAAACCGCCGACAGTCATTATGATGGTCGGCCTGCAGGGTGCAGGTAAAACAACAACAGCAGGGAAACTTGCACTGCACCTGCGTAAAAAACACAATAAGCGTCCGCTCTTGGTAGCGGGAGATATTTATCGTCCGGCAGCAATCGATCAGCTCGAGACAGTCGGCAAGCAGATTGATGTTCCGGTATTCTCGCTCGGCGATCAGGTTAAACCTGAAGAGATAGCGACGAAAGCACTGGAGCATGCAAAAGAAGAACACCTCGATACGGTGATTATCGATACGGCAGGCCGTCTGCATATCGATGAAGCGCTGATGAACGAACTGAAAAACGTCAAAGACATTGCTGATCCTGATGAAATTATGCTCGTTGTCGACTCGATGACAGGGCAGGATGCGGTTAACGTCGCAGAAAGCTTTAACGAGCTGCTTAATATTACGGGCGTGACGCTGACGAAACTCGACGGCGATACGCGGGGCGGGGCAGCACTGTCAATCCGTTCAGTAACACAAAAACCGATTAAATTTATCGGGGTTTCAGAGAAGATGGACGGACTGGAAGCATTCCATCCGGAACGCATGGCTTCACGCATACTCGGTATGGGTGACGTGCTTTCTATTATTGAAAAAGCACAGGACAATGTGAACGAAGACGAGCAGAAAGCGCTCGAGAAAAAACTTAAGGATTCAAGCTTTACGCTGGATGATTTCCTAAGCCAGATGGACCAGGTGAAAACAATGGGACCGCTTGACGATCTCTTAAAAATGATGCCGGGTGCGAACAAAATTAAAGGACTCGATAAAATGCAGTTCTCAGGCAAGGAAATCGACCACGTCCAGGCGATTATCCGTTCGATGACTCTTGATGAGCGCGAGCATCCGGAAAAGCTGAACGCCAGCCGTAAAAAGCGTATTGCAAAAGGTTCCGGCCGTTCACTGCAGGAAATTAACCGCCTGCTGAAGCAATTTAACGATATGAAGAAAATGATGAAACAGATGACAAGCGGTAAAAAGAAAGGCAAAAATCCGTTTGGCGGCATGGGTCTTCCATTTTAAAATAAAAAACACACATGTAAAGAATAAACTCTTTACATGTGTGTTTTCGTTTGGTATGATAAATAAGTCGAAAAGAAGTATAGAGAGGAGTTTTCACACATGGCAGTAAAAATTAGATTAACTCGTATGGGTTCTAAAAGAAATCCTTTCTACCGTATCGTAGTTGCAGATGCACGCAGCCCGAGAGATGGTAGAATCATCGAACAAATCGGTTCATATAACCCGGTTTCAAAATCTGAAGATAACGTTGTATTAGACAACGAAAAAGCGTTAGAGTGGTTACAGCAAGGTGCTAAACCAAGCGACACTGTACGTAACATTTTCAGTGATAAAGGCATCATGGAACAGTTCCACAATGCTAAATTCGGGAAATAATTCCGATGGACAAATTACTTCAAACAATTCTTGAACCGATGCTGGATTATCCGGAAGAACTCGTCATTAACCGTGATGAGACGCCGCATAAAGTTTCGTATAAAATAAGCGTGCATGAATCCGATGTCGGACGAATAATCGGCCGCGGCGGCCGTTTTATTAAAGCGCTCCGCATTGTAGTTTCAAACGCTGACAGAGACGCGTCAAAGAAAGTGTTTGTTGATTTGCATTAAGACACACTTTAACAGTGTGTCTTTTTATTCTTTATAAGAGGTGTTCATCTTGCGAATTAAAATTGGTAAACTGGTAAATTTCCACGGTGTGCGCGGCGAAGTTAAACTTTTAAGCGACTCGGATTTTTTGGAAGAACGCTTTAAAGCGGGTAAAACGGTTGAAATCGGCAGCGAAGAACTGACGATTGAATCTTACCGCACGCATAAAAACTTTCATATGCTGAAGTTTGAAGGGGTGTCGAACATGAATGACATTATCCACTTAAAAGGCAAGGATGTTTTTATCGAAGAAAATACCGAAGAATTGGCACTCGATGACAATGAATACCACGTCCGTGATATTGTCGGTTTGACCGTCATTAATCTGGACGATAATACAGAACTTGGTAAAATTTCAGATGTCATATTCACCGGCGCCAATGACGTCTGGGTGATCGACGGCGAGCGCGAATATTTAATTCCCTATATCGAACAGGTCGTTAAAACTGTCGATTTTGAACGCGGCACAGTTGAAATTACACCACTCGAAGGATTGTTGGATTAATGAATATATATTATTTAACACTGTTCCCGGACATGTATGAAGGCATCCTCGGTGCATCTATTTTAAAACGCGCTAAAGACAAGGGCATCGTTGATTATCACATGGTCAATTTCCGTGATTTTTCAAACGATAAACATAACAAGGTCGACGACTATCCATACGGCGGCGGAGCAGGCATGGTCTTAAAACCGGAACCCGTCTTCAACGCAATGGAAAGTCTTGATATCGAAGGCAGCAAGCGCGTTATTTTAATGTGTCCGCAGGGCCGGCCTTTTGATCAGAAAATGGCTGAGGAACTGGCTGAAGAAGACAATATTGTCTTCATTAACGGTCATTACGAAGGTTACGACGAGCGTATCCGTACGCT
>CANRKV010000091.1 GCA_947631305.1 uncultured Jeotgalicoccus sp. | reverse complement strand
ACTTTCGGATCAACGAGGACTTCGGGACCGATAATCTGAAGTCCCCAGACAATTCCTATTATAATACTTATACTCATTAAAATTACACCGATAAAGGTCAATCTGAGCATTACTTTTTCGGCGGTGCCGATACTGAACAGCGAAAAGAAACTTCTGTTGAACTTTTTCTGTTTTAAGTTGCGGCGCTGCACCAAGTATATGACTGCGTTCAGCATGCCGATAAAAAACATGACATATGCTGCGAGTGCACTCCCTACGTGGACGATTAAGAGCTCGTTCACAATTTCAAGCGTCAGCGCCGTTGAACTGAAATTCAGCGATGAAAATGTATAGAACGTCATTAAAACTATAGTAATAATTAAATAAAACAGTAATATAAATTCCGACTTCGTCTTCATAAAATGTATGGTTCCGAGAATTATAAATATCAGACTTAAGCTGAATATACTCTCAGCAAGCGTTAATATCGGAATTCTGCCCAGCTGAACCCCGAGCTGCACAACCGACAGGAAATGCAGTATTACCGCCGGGGTCAGCACATACAGAGAAACCTTTCTGACTTGTCGATTTCTTAAAAACAAATCATATGACAGTGCAGAAAGGCTGATAAAGTAAAGCAGTAATATAATTTCTTGAATGCGGAACATCATATCCATAAGATTTCCACCTTGCTAATTAAGGTTAAGCTGTTCTTTACGTGCTTTAAGCTTCTCTCTTTGTTTCGTAGCAGAAACTTCGCGCGCGGCTTCAACCTCTTCTTCGATATGGAACATTGCCATAATATCTTCGAGTTTCTCATCGCGTTTTTTGTCGCCGGCGATTTCTTTCGTAAAGATAATCGGATCGCGCAGCATCTGATTAATAATACTCTTCATATGTTTTGAGATTACCGTGCGGTCACGCTCGGACATATCCGGCAGCTTACGCTCCAGTGAATCCAGTGTATCGTCGTGAATGTTCAACGACTTCGTGCGCATTGCCTGAATGACAGGCACGACACCCTGAACTGCGAGCCAGTCTTCAAACTCCGCAGTCGTGCCGTCGATCATCGCTTTGATTTTCTCGGCTTCCTGTTCGCGTGAAGCGAGGTTTGAGTCCACTAAGCCCTGCAGATCATCCACATTGTACATATAGACGTTGCCGCTTGAATCAATCTCAGGGTCAATGTCTCTCGGCATTGCGATATCGATTAAAATAAGCGGAGAACCGCCGCGGGTTTTATTCACCGACTCGATCATATCTTTTTTAATGACATAATCCGGTGACGATGTACTTGAAATCACGATATCTGCGTCTTTTAATTCAGACTCCAGTGCATGCAGATTTGCAGAGCGGCCGTTAAAGCGTTCAGCAAGCTCTTCTGCTTTTTCAATCGAACGGTTTAAGACCACTACGTCTTCAATACCGTTTGACGTTAAGTTTAAGAGTGACTCTTCAGCCATTTCACCTGCACCGATAACGAGGACTCTACTCTTTTTAACGTTCGCAAAAATACGTTTCGCAAGCTCTACCGCCGCATATGAAATCGATACTGCATTCTTCGAAATATCAGTTTCGTTATGACCGCGTTTAGCGACAGTAATCGCTTCTTTAAACAGCTTGTTGAAGATTGTCCCTGTCGTATGTTCTTCCTGTGCAGTTAAAAACGCATCTCTGATCTGGCCGAGAATCTGCGTTTCACCTAAGACCATGGAATCGAGTCCGGCAGTGACTTTAAACAGATGAGAGACAGCTTCGTCAGCTACTTTCATATCTGTCATATCTTTAATTTTTTCGTATTCAACGTCGAACCAGTCAGCGAGGAATTTTCTGGAATAATACGCCCCCGTATGTTCCTGATCACTCACTACATACAATTCTGTGCGGTTGCACGTCGACAGTAATGTCGCTTCCAGTATGCTTTTCTGTTCGCGTAATTTATGCAGTGCTTCAACGACTTCTTCGTCCTGGAATGTCACCTGTTCGCGTTCTTCAACGCCGGTTTTTTTATAATTTAGACTTAATGCAATAATATGCACTATAATGCCCCCTCAAAACTTAACCCGCAAATATATCCTTGTATCATTATATAGCAAGTTTATCTATTCCCTATTTATACTAATTATAAATTAGGTATATATCAAGCATTCTAGACAAACTTTTGTAAAGCTGTCATAATTTCAGGCAGATTTCGCTTGTCCAGGGAAGAAAATGGGAAAATCTGGTCTTCAGGTTCCATTTCCAGTTCTCTTTTTATAACACTGATATGTTTCTGTACTTTACCGCGGGCAATTTTGTCTGCCTTCGTCGCAACGATAACTACAGGCAATTCATAATATTTCAGGAAATCGTACATTGAAATATCGTCTGCTGTCGGCGGGTGACGAAGATCGACCAGCTGTACAACACATGTCAGTGTTGCGCGGTCTTTCAAGTAGCCTTCGATCATGCCGCCCCACTTCTCACGTTCAGACTTCGATTGTTTTGCGTAGCCGTATCCCGGCACATCGACGAAAACAAACTTATTATCTGCGTTGTAGAAATTCAGCGTAATTGTTTTCCCCGGTTTTGATGAAGTACGTGCAACACCTTTACGGCCGCACATTGCATTAATAAATGATGATTTACCAACGTTTGAACGTCCGCTTAAGGCGATTTCTTTTAAACCTGTCTCCGGGTAATGTTCCGGACTAACTGCAGAAGTAATAATATCTACGTTACTTGGATTAATTTTCATTCTGGTCACTTCCTTTAAAAAAGGCTGTCGCAATGACAGCCTCTATTTATTTATGCACTTTTTTTATCTTCTGTAATTTCTTTGCCGTCGGCGTCAAAAATCAGAGGATCTTTTTCGTCGATAATCGTTTCACGAGTGATAACGACTTTCTTAATGTCTTCGTTTGAAGGCACTTTGAACATAATGTCCACCATGCGCTCTTCAATAATTGAACGGAGTCCGCGGGCACCTGTCTTACGTGCGATTGCAAGTTCTGCGATTGCATCAAGTGCGTCGTCTTCAAACTCAAGTTCAACGTCGTCGATTAACATCATTCTTGTATATTGTTTAACCAGCGCGTTTTTCGGCTCAGTTAAAATTGATTTCAATGCGTCAACATCAAGCTCTTCTAAGTAGCTGATGATCGGCACACGGCCGATAAATTCAGGAATCAGACCGTAGCTCTGAAGGTCGTCCGGACGGACTTTCGCCATAAGCGCGTCTTTATCCGTGAAGTCTTCAGTTGCACCGCCGAAACCAATCACTTTATCGCCTAAACGGCGTTTAATGATGTCTTCCATACCGTCGAATGCACCGCCGAGAATAAACAGGATGTTTGTCGTATCGATCTGGATAGACTCCTGGTTCGGATGCTTGCGCCCGCCTTGCGGTGGAACGCTTGCAGTTGTGCCTTCCAGGATTTTAAGAAGCGCCTGCTGTACGCCTTCACCGGATACGTCTCTTGTAATCGATGTGTTTTCGCTCTTACGTGCGATTTTATCGATTTCATCAACGTAAATAATACCCTGTTCAGCACGTTCAACATCGAAGTCAGCTGCCTGGATTAAACGGAGAAGAATGTTCTCAACGTCGTCACCAACGTAACCTGCTTCAGTCAGACTCGTCGCATCAGCAATCGCAAACGGCACGTTCAGTGAACGGGCTAATGTTTGTGCAAGAAGTGTTTTACCACTGCCTGTAGGACCAATTAAAGCGATATTACTCTTCGCAATTTCAACTTCATCTTCGCCCATATTGTTAATACGCTTGTAATGGTTGTATACAGCAACGCTGAGTGCGCGTTTAGCATTCAGCTGGCCGATAACATACTCATCAAGTGATTCTAAAATTTCCTGCGGCTTCGGAATATAATCGAAAACTGCAGTGTGATCCATCTTAAGTTCTTCTTCTATAATTTCATAGCATAGTTCGATACATTCGTTACAAATGTATACACCGCTGCCTGCGATAAGTTTCTTAACCTGTTCCTGATCTTTCCCGCAGAATGAGCAGGTCAAATCTGTATCATCTTCGTTAAATTTAAACATTTATATACACCTCATTATATACTTCCAATAAAATATACTAGAAAATCTATTTAAAATCAATTGAGCTGCATATTGATGAAAAGCTCTACACTGAACGTGCAGAGCTTTTCATGTATGTGGTTCAATTATAGATTATTCAGCTTTTTTACGGTTGTCTACCAATACGTCTAAAGCTTTTTGGATTTTAACATCTTCTTTGATCATCGTCGCATCGCCAAGCGCTTTTTTAACGTCTTCAGCCGGCATGCCGAACTGTTCAGCTAAACGGCTGACTTCAGCGTCAACATCTGCGTCAGTTACTTCGATGTTCTCTTCTTCAGCGATTTGTCTTAACGTTAAGTTAGTACGAACGCGTTTAAGAGCATCTTCTTTCATTTGTTCACGAAGAGCGTTTTCGTCCTGACCTGACAGCTGTGTGTAAAGTTCAAGAGTTAAGCCCTGCTGTGATAAGTTCTGTTCGAATTCCTGAAGCATGCGGTCAGTTTCAGTGTCCACCATTGCATCCGGTACATCAATGTCAGCGTTGTCAGCAGCTTTAGCTACTAAGCTTTCTTTCAATGTAACTTCGTAGTCGCTTTCTTTTTTAGCTTTAACTTCTTCTTGAAGTTCAGCTTTAAGCTCGTCTACAGTTTTAGCTTCACGGTTTTCAAGATCTGCTACAAACTCGTCAGTTAATTCCGGAGTTTCTTTTTGTTTAAGTGAGTTCACTTTAACTTGGAATACTGCTTCTTTACCAGCTAGCTCTTCAGCGTGGTACTCTTCAGGGAAAGTAACGTTAACGTCTTTCTCTCCGCCGATTTCCATTCCTACCATTTGCTCTTCAAAGCCTGGGATGAATGAGTTAGATCCAACTTCGATTTCGTAGTCGTGAGCGTGTCCGCCTTCGAAAGCTTCTCCGTCAACGAATCCGTGGAAATCGATAGTAGCGATATCGCCTTCTTCAACAGTACCTTCTTCTTTAACTACTAAATCAGAGTACTCAGTTAAGATGTGGTCGATTTGGTGATTAACTTCTTCGTCAGTCACGTCTGTGTCGACTTCTTCACCTTCAAGGTTTTTGTATTCGCCAAGTTTAACTTCAGGTTCAACTGTAACAGTTGCTTTAAGAATAACTTCTTTACCTTTTTCAATCTGTTCAACATCTACGTCAGGCTGAGCAACCGGTGTAATACCAGCTTCGTCTACAGCTTTTCCGTAATGTGCAGGTAAAAGAATGTCTAATGCATCCTGGTAAAGAGATTCTACACCAAAACGTTTTTCGAACATTTGACGCGGTACTTTACCTTTTCTGAATCCAGGCATGTTAATGTCCTTAGATACTTTTTTAAATGCTTCATCCAAAGCAGTGTTTAGTTCTTCACTTGGAATTGTAATAGTTAAAATTCCCTGGTTACCTTCTTGTTTTTCCCATGTTTGAGACATAATACATTTTCCTCCATTAAGTCGATTTTTCAATTAACCTGTATATTATAACACATACAAATATTGATTCAAATGATTGATTTACAGCGAGTTCTTCGCAATATCGTTCTCGATTTCACTGAGCCAGCGTTTCACATTTGGATCCGCTTCGTACGATGGTTCCATACCGAGCATTTCTTCAATACGCTCACTGTAGGCTTTAACCACCGCATCACTCGTAAAATCAGGCTGCACCGGATACATATATATCGCATGGCCCATTATGAGCTCGGTTGCCGCTTCAGTAAATGACGGGTTGAACTGTTCAACTTCATCAAGTACTTTCCTGAGGACATCCTTAACGATAAAGTATTCTTCCAGACTCATGAGCTCAGACGGCTTCACCGTCATCTGCACGCCGCATTTCTCAATGGTTAGCGTACCATTAGAGCGCACGCTTCGCAAATATAAAAGCATGGCAGTCTGTAATTCATTCCGCTCAGTTTTACCTAAAGCTTCTATTATAAGATTCATGTACGTGATGTCATGAGTCTCCGTAATCTTTTCCACAAACTCAAGCTGCTGAAACAGATTGAACTTGCCGAACTCTTCTTTAGAGATGACGGGTTCTGAAGCAACCAGCATTCCTCTCAGTTTATTGGACGCATTTTGTCTTAAGCTTAAAATATCAATGCGGAAACCTTGCGGAATCGGCTCCTCGAGCAGGTGGCCGGAAAACTCCAGCACCTCTTCGTAATTGCCCATATCGGATAACGCCTGCAGCATGTACACCATATGCGTTTCGTAATTCCCGTCGCCGTTGTTCATCTGCTCAAGCGAATAATCGAC
>CANRKV010000090.1 GCA_947631305.1 uncultured Jeotgalicoccus sp. | reverse complement strand
GTTGCAACTTACATGCAGGAAGTATTATCTGAAATTGGTGTAGAGCTTGAAATTTCACTGATGGAAGCAGGCGCATACCAGGAATATACAGCAAACGGCGATCATGAAATGTTCATGGGCGGCTGGGGAACTGTAACACTTGATGCGGACTACGGATTATACCCGATGTTCCACTCAGATAACGTTGGTGCACCAGGAAACAGAACGAGATACTCAAACCCGGAAGTCGATGAATTACTCGACAACGCACGAGTAGAAATGGATGAGGAAACACGTCTTCAAATGTATGAAGATGCACAGCAGATCATCATTGATGAACAGCCGTTAATTCCGGTATTCCATACAAAATTATTAACGGGAATTAATTCTGATTTAGACGGTTACTTCCAGTACCCGAGCAGCTTCCCTTATCTTAAAGATTTAGAATAAATAAAAATTCTTCCAGCTGATTACAGCTGGAAGAATTTTTAATGTAAATCTATTTTGAAATGCACACCTGTTTCAACAGGTATAACAGTAAATGAACCATTATGGAATTCAATGGCATCCTTAATTACAGAAAAGCCGATACCGTGATTTTCACCATTATCTTTAGATGTAACGCCATGTCTCATAAAGTTCTCTGCAGAATAGTTATCCATGCCGGTGCCGTTGTCTTTATATTGTATACAGATACTGTTTTCTTCATCAGATAGATGAATGTTTATATCCGGATTAGTCTCATTGTGGTCGAGACTATTTTCTATAAGATTAATAAACATTCTTTCGATATACAGTTTATTGCCGTAATAGTGTTCTGCATCAAGCTCATTAATGATTTTAATATTATCATATCCGACTGTACCGACTATTTCCTGAATGGTATCTGTCAGTGAAAACATATCCTTATCGACTTCCATCTGAGAAGTTTCGAGTTTAAAGTTGCTGTTTATGCTGTCGATTAAATTCTCCATATATTTTGCTTTGTCGGAAATGAGCAGTATATATTTCTTCTGATCATCCGGAAAATACGGCATAACTTTTGCATAGCCGTATATTGATGTCAGCGGTGATTTTAAATCGTGAGACAGCTGACTCAGCCACTTATCACGGTAATAATCAATCTGATTGCGATACAGTTTGTCGGCCAGCAGCTGTGTGTTAAGTTCTTCGACCGCAGCATCGAGTTCTTTGTACATTTTTCGGGATTTTTTGCGGTTGTGTGCTGAGCTTGGTTTATATAACAAACCTTCGGACAGTTGTGTCAGCCAGTCTGCATAGAAGAATAACGGGCGGCTGAGCTTCTGTGTAAGTATGACAGCCATGATAATTGTCAGAATGATGAGCAGCAGCGGAATAGCAACAAACAGTATGCCGATTAATTTAAAAATTGTTATATCGCCGTCGGTAAACTCATCTGCATACGTATAATCCTGCTGGGTCATGCTTTCAGTGAATTTCAAATTGCCATCTTCAATATAGTACTCATAGCCGTTGTAATTATGAGTGTATAAACTGTCTATCAGCTGTGCGGTGTTTATCTCATCCGGATTGTTGATTTCAGGATGATTATTATTATGATTTTCATTTATCATAATAAAATGCTCATGTTTCTTATAAGGCAATGCAATAACACCTGGAAGGTTTTCAATAATATCATCTTTAATATTGTGATTTATTTTCGGATATATTGGATCAGCATTATCATCAATGATAAATGCTGTATAACCGCTCTTTTCAAGCTCTGCTTTAAAATTATCGCTGAAAGTGTAGTTGCCGTTATCATCTTCAACAGCATGGATTAAATCATCAGCTTCCATCGTATCAGCGGATGGGGAAAACACGTTTAAAACATAGTAGATAAATAAACCGAGACCTGTTATAACTACTAAAAAACTGAGTGCGAGAAACACAGAAATATATTTTATAAATATTAAAGTAAATCGTCTATTCATGAATACTGCCTCTGAAAATATATCCCTGCCTTCTGACTGTTTTAATGAGCTCAGGCTTATCCGGATTAATTTCTATTTTCTTCCGCAGTGTTCTTATATGAACCATTAATGTATTATCATCTGCAGCTGTATCGTAGCCCCACACATTCGCATACAGCTGCTCCTTGGATAATATCTGGTTGTTATTGGAAGAAAAACAAAGCAGTAAATCATATTCACGGGCAGTTAAACTAACAGGCTGTTGATTTTTATAAACATCTGCGGCAGCTCTGTCGATTGTCAGATGGCCGAATTTTAAAACTTGTGACGGTTTGATATGAACTTTAACGCGGTAGGCGAGTTCAATCGGATCAAACGGCTTTTTAATATAATCTATCGCACCCTGTTCAAAACCTTTATACACATCAAGTTCGCTGTCTTTGGCAGTAACAATAAGGACTTTTGTAAAAGCTGAATTAATATATTTTAAAAGCTGATAGCCATTTTCGGATTTTAAATTTAAATCGAGCAGCACAACTTGGAAATCATAGCTCTGCAGCAATTCTTTCGCCTCATCGATATTATCGGCAGTATGAACGCTGCCGATATTTTGTGTACTTAAACTCAGGACAATCAGTTCCTGAATATCTTTATCATCTTCAACGACTAATATTTTCTCAGACATATACGACACCTCAATATTATTGTATGTAAAAATTTTAGAAATGACTATAGTACAGTTACATATTTAAGGTGGATTTAAGAAACACTTAAAGCTTATTTAAGGCAGCCTTCATATAATGACGTTGAGGTGAAAAAGATGAAAAGAATAGAAAGCGCTGATGCTATCAGAGGTTTCAGTTTACTGGGGATTTTTATGGCGAATCTGCTGATTTTTCAATTTGGTTTGTCAGGTAAAGATTATATGGAATATTATGACCTAAATGCAGTAAATGAATTTGTATTTAAAGCAGTAAAAATAATATTTGAAGGCAGTTTTCTGCCGATATTTGCAGTGTTATTTGGATTTTCAATGGATAAACTGTTTCAATCAATGAAAAAGAAAGAAATGAAATGGAAGAGATTTAAACTGCTCTGTCGTGCAATTGGTTTGATCACACTAGGATTACTGCATAGCCACTTTCTTTGGGAAGGAGATATTCTGCTCGCATACGGTATTGGTATGGTTATTTTCATTCCTTTTATAGGACTGCCGAAATGGTTCTTTAAAATTGTGACGATACTCGTTGCAGCAGGTGTCGTGTGTCTTACCGCATTATCTTTTTTCGTGCCGGCAGAAGATATAGAATCTGCAGTCAGTGCAGAAGAAGAACAGAAATATATGTCGACGCTGACTGAAGTGCACAGCAGCGGGAGCTATGCAGAAATACTGGACGCAAGACAGAACCTTGAAGATCCGTTCATGAATGAAATGATGGATGAAGAAGGCAGTATGATGATTTTATTACTAGGAATATTAATGCCTGCAATGCTCTATGCCGTCGGCGTGTATTTATCAAAATCGGGATGGTTCAATGAAAGTGCAGATTCATTCCGGAGCTCAAAACTGTTTATCTATCTAATACCGGTCAGTATCATTTTAAAATCTTCTATATACTGGCTGGATAATGAAGATATTGCTTACTCACTTAACTTTATGTTTGGGCTCGTACTCGCATTCGGAGTAATGTGCTTAATAAAATACATGTATCAGCATTATGAAAACAGCAAAATTATGACCGGTTTGAAGAGCATGGGCAAACTTTCGCTCACAATGTATATAATGCAGAGTGCAGCAGGCACGCTTATATTTTACGGCTATGGACTTGGTATGTTTGGAACAGATACATTTGTGTGGAGTGTAATAATCTTTATCGTATTTTATATTATGCAGATGATTATCGCAGTATGGTATTTAAAACATTTCACGTACGGTCCGCTGGAATATGTATTGAGAACCGTAACGTATATGAATTTCAAGAGGACAAGATGGAGCAGGGAGTTAAAATAAGATGCTGAACTGATCTCAAATTGTGATTAAAACTCCAGCTCTGCAATTTTTGACAAAAAAATACAAAAAAATTGGTGTGCAACACAGAAATTTCACACTTTTTATACGATTTATGCTACTATTTATTTACTTATTACTTTATTCTCTGAGTAATATAAAAAGGATGGTAATTTATGAAGACGTTACTATTAACTGGCTACGAACCGTTTTTGAAATTTAAAACAAATCCGACACAGTCTGCCGTTGAAAGTTTAGAAGGCAAAGTAATCGGAGATTATAAAATCATCGGCAGGGTTTATCCTGTAGCGTTTAAGGAAATTAATGCATTAATCGAACAGGATATTGAAACTGTTGAGCCTGACGCAGTTGTTTCTTTAGGACTTGCGAGCGGCATTTCAAGTATTCATCTTGAGCGAATTGCGATTAATACAATTGACGGACGTGAAGATAATACTGGTTTTAAACCGAATGGCGAGAGGATTCATGAGAATGGCGCAGATGGCTTATTTTCAAAATTGCCGTTAAAGCAGCTTGAAACAGCGTTGTTGAATGAGAATATTCCTGTAAACATTTCAAATTCAGCTGGGACATACTTATGCAACAATTTAATGTACAGCGAATTGTATTATTTACAGCAGAAACAGCTGGATATTCCGGCAGGTTTTGTACATGTGCCGCCGAGTCACGAAATCGGTATTGCACAGCGTGTACCGAGCTGGTCTCAGGAAGATATTACCCGCGCAGTTCATATTATTATTGAAAACCTGCAGTCAAATTAGGAGGACATTATGGAGTTAGTAAAAGTTAGCAATTACGAGGAAATGAGCAAGAAAGCATCGGATATTTTATTTGATGTTATTAAAGAAAACGAAAAACCGGTAATCGGTCTGGCAACAGGTTCAACACCTGAAGGGACTTATGAAAAACTGGTTGAAAAATTAAACAGCAGCGATATTGATCAGAATAATATCACTACATTTAACCTTGATGAATATGTTGGACTGGATAAAGATCACGAACAGAGCTATTCATATTATATGCATGAGAATTTCTTTAATCATGTATCGATTCCCGAGGAGAATATCCATTTATTAAATGGTAAAGCTGAGAATACTGAAACTGAAGTTAAAGCTTATGAAGAGGCTATCGATGAGTCGGGTCTTGATGTACAGTTACTGGGAATCGGACGCAATGGTCATATTGCATTTAACGAACCTGGAACTTCATTTGACTCAGTAACACACATCGTAGATTTAACACCTGAAACTATTGAAGATAATTCACGTTTCTTTGACGATCTTGGCGATGTGCCGTCTAAAGCATTTACGATGGGCTTAAACTCAATTATGAAAGCTAAAAAAGTTGTCATTCTTATTTACGGTGAAAACAAAAAAGAAGCACTCGACGCACTGTTAAGCGGCGAAGTAACTGAAGACAATCCGGCTTCTGTTTTAAACAACCACCAGGACGTTACAATTATTGCAGATACTGCTGCGATTGGTGAATAGATTTAAATTATGAGATAATACTTCTAATACATATGTGTTAGGAGTATTTTTTTATGAATGAATATAAACAGAAAATGATATATACAGGAGCAATGCTGGTAATATTTTTAATTATCGCGAACACGATGGTGGAAGTGAATTGGTTTCTGCAGGTCGTTGCAGTAATTTTTGCAGGATATTATATTCTTCACAGTGTGAAATCGCTGAAGGAAGAAGAGAAAGAAAAATAATAAAATAACGGCACTGAATTCTAAAATTAGATTTCAGTGCCGTTTTTATGCGTTTTCTGCTTTATTTATAATTTAAACTTCTTCTGCCGCTGCTTCAATTTGCTTTTTGATTCGCTGCGGAATCATAACAACTTCTGTTTTAAGGTTTTTGGGACGGTACGTTCTGTCGATACATTTACTGAAGTAATCGAGGTGTTTTGTATCGATACATTTCTCAGTTTCCGAGTTGGAGTCACCGTCATCTGCCTGAATAGAATACCAGTAAAGATAATCGTGCTCACCCATTGTATCCCGCATTATTGTTTCTACGAACATTTTTTCCCCGTCAAGTGTAAGAAGCGCATCGTTCATATGTTCATTTAAAAATTCCATCCATTGGTCGACCAGTTCTTCTTTACCTTTTTTCACCCTAAATCGTGTTAATTCAACTTGCATATTCAGGACTCCTTTGTTTTTCGTCTACATCATGATACAACATTACAAAGCTTTGTCAATGCCTATTTCAAATCTTTTTTGAATGTAAAATAAGAGCATATTTTAAAAATAAATAGAAATTTATTTTTAAAGAATTAACTGCACAAAAATACATTTTTAAATATAAAAATCCCCTTCATTTTTAAGATGAAGGGGATGGTTATGAACAG
>CANRKV010000089.1 GCA_947631305.1 uncultured Jeotgalicoccus sp. | reverse complement strand
TTTATTTTTTTAACTAAGTAAGCACCGATGAGGTAAACCATCACTGCTAAAAATAATGATGTAACTAAATTTAATTCCATATCTCATCCTCCATCTTCTGAAAATTTCATCAGAAAATCCATTCTAATCTAAAACGGCAGAATAACCAATGATAACTTTTACATATTTAAAGGAAATTATGTAGGTTTTGTGAACGCATACATTTTAACTAAGAACAAAAAGACGCCGGAGTTTTAACCACTCCGGCGGAAAGTTGAATAATTCTCGAAATATCATTAAAGCGTTATAAAGTAACGACGGGCGTTACAACGCTGTTATTACACGGTTTAAAATACTTTTAACTGTTCCATTTTGAATGAAGAATGCATGTACAGAAATTGTCATTCGCATAATCCGGCTCAAAGTGTTTAATAATATCTTCTTTCATATTGCCAAATGTTGTTTCCGGTTTATGTTTAATTCCGTCATAGAAAGCTTGAATGATGTCATTTTTGAAATCTTTTCTTGGGAATTTCTGAACGACAGTTTTTCTGATTTCTTCGCTGAACTGGTCGAAATTATCACCCATGACATCCATGCCGACACCATGGAAAAGAAGTGCAACTTCACTTTCTTTATGTTCTGCCACACCTGGTGTTGTATGAAGTGCAATTGCGTCCCACACAAGCTGGATTTGCTGTGGTGTAATGTTGTGAGCAGTTAGAAATTGGCGCGCTGCATTCGCACCATCAACTTCAAAACGCAAATCGTCGCTGCTGTACTGATTTGTTAAACCTAAATCATGGAAAAGTGCGCTGATGTATAACAATTCGTGATCATACTTTACTTTGTCCTGATCTCCTTTAACAGCACCGAAGAGATACACTCTGTTTGAATGGTTCCAGATTAATTCATTACCGTATTCATGAACGAGGTCCTGTGCATCTGTAATAATCTTACTGTCGGGTACTTTAATACTGCCTAAATCTGTAATCATACTATCTCTCCCTTCATCTTCAATATAAGAAAGAAAACAGGGATTATCAAACAGTCCGCCTTATGCTCTGTATCTGCTGAAGGATATATAACGGTTTAAGAAATACTGAATAACAGTCGCAAACATTGTGGCACCTATTTTTACAAAAATGGCATTCCATCCAAGGCTCTGCACAAAAATAAAGACGAGTATTGAAACGATTGAAAACCCGACAGCACCGATGGTCAGAAATGAAAAATAGCGTTTGAAGAATTTGCTGTGCGCCTTGAAGTTAAAATGATAATTCAATATAAAATTCGTTGTGACACCTGTAAACATACTGATCAGATTTACTATTTGAATATGTATGTCAGTATACGTATGCAGCACGATAAACAGCAGTAAATCCAGTACTCCTCCGACTGCTGCAATCATTATATATTTAGTGAATTCTTTAAGTTTACGCATATAAACACAACTTTCTGCCTGCATTTTATGTTGAATTATATCACATAAAAATTGCGTCCCCGTTTCCCGGAGACGCACATAATTTTATTCAAACATTGATTTGGAAATATTCAATGCCCGGAGCATCGCTGTTTTCTTATAATTATGATTCTCGCTCTTACTCAGGATATCATCTACTGTTTTCACACCTTCGGCGATATAATCGCCTTTATTCAGCATAATACACTCGGCGCGGGATCCAGCAACGACATCTGAAATTTCTGAGCGTGTCGGGATACCCGTTTTAATCAGTGATTCAAGCACCTGTGTTGCCCAGATAATTGGAATATGTGCTGCCTCACATATCCAAAGCAGTTCTTCCTGAATTTCACTGAGCCGTTCATACCCTATTTCAACTGCCAAATCTCCGCGTGCCAGCATGACACCAAATGGTCTCGCTGATGCTGCTCCAGCAATGATATTCGGTATTTCTCCAATGGCTTCTGTTGTTTCTATCTTCGCGATAATCGGCATATTCTGTTTATCAGCCGACAGTTTTTCCTGCAGTGTATTTTCTATATATTTCATATCATCAGCACTTTTTATGAACGAAAATGCAATGATATCTGCGTGCTCCGCTGCAAAATCAAGGTCGGTCATATCTTTTTCTGTCAGGACATTTAAATTGATATCAAGGTCCGGAAAGTTAATGCCTTTTTCTGTTTTAATTTTTACGCCTTTCGCTTTGGACGTTTTGGTCACTTTGCAAATTAAACCGCCATCCTGAATTTCAGTTACTTTTGCTTCAACCTGTCCGTCATCAATTTTAATCAGCTGATTAATATCCACATTTTTAAGGACTTCAGGAACAGAAGTATTAATTGCTATATCCACTTTTGACGGCAGCAGCATCGCTTCCTGATTAGACAGCAGGAAATGCTCCCCGGTTTTCAGCTTAGGATTTCTTTTAGAAGTCAGCAGTGTTTTAATACGGACTTTCGGTCCGCTTATATCCATTAATATCCTGCATGGATTATTTGTATCTTCAGATGCTTTTCTAATGTTCTCTATCATTTGTTTCCACGTGTCCGAATCATCGTGCGCACAGTTGATGCGCGCTGAATTCATCCCTGACTCAACAAGATTTTTAACCAACTCATAATCCTTAGCGGCATCAGGAGGCATCGTGACCATAATTTGTGTGTGGCGATGTTCATTGCCTTCACCGAGAAGCATTTTGGTATTTTTTTCGAGCAGACTGTTTCTGTCGGCGGAGCCGGGGTACTTGAAGTACTCAGTATCATTCTCTGTATCTCCGGTAATATAACCGAGTGTTTTAATAACTGCGTCAAGATTACCGAGTACGTTCGGTTCCAGCCGCCCGAGTGATGATACACCCCAGGGGATTAAAGCATTCTGTATTTCCCGGTGGTCATGGCGGCGGAAGGCCATGTAGTAAGCGAGATTTTTAAGACTCTCTGCATACTCCTCCCGCACATTCTCCTGCTGCCAGCGTTTAAGAATCTGCTCTCCATCTTCAGTTACTTGTCTGCGTACCTGCTTCACATCTTTTAATAACGGTACAGCTTCCTTATTCATAATGTCCTCCTCAGCAGTGTTAGAATCCTCTTTTATGCAGTGAAAAAATAATAATGAAATAGAAAAAATGTATAACGGTCCATACAGTAAACCCTAATAAGCCTTGCAGTTCAATATGCATGATACTTAAGTAACCAAGTGCGTAAAACATAAGACTCGTCATTATCAAGCTGAATACTAATGACGGTATATAAAGTTTTTTTAAATTATCAAATATAAATTTAAGTAAAACAGCAATCATGACCGATACGATGAGATGGAACAGAACTTCTATACCGATATGAAGATTCATTTCCGTTATAAAATCCACGTTCAGGAGCAGAGTCATCAGTTCCATATGAGTCAGCCATTCTATCAGTGCACAAACGATAAATAGAAACGTGCCTGAAATAAACCCGGTGACTGTTCCTGATTTTAAATATTTCATATATCCAAATCCTTAAATGTATAAAGATATAAATAGGACTGCCCGGTTCATTGGAGACCAGGCAGTCCGTTATTTTAACCGAAAATTTTATCTGTTGCCTTCGCGCCTTCGATATCACGTTCTTTAAGTTCGTGTGTGGAGAAAGTTGTCCATACCACAGTAACCGTCGTGTAATTAATTCTGATACCGGGATGATGCTGTTCTTTTTCAGCTTGCTGTGCCAGCATATTGACGAATTCAATACCATCTAAGAAACGTTCGAATTTAAACTTCTTAATCAGCTTTTCGTCTTTTAATTCCCAGTCTTTGTCTTCCAGCTTTTTTGCTTCTGCTTTAACATCCATAATCAATTACCTCCTGTTTCATTTTATGCATAGTATTTTATACCCTGTTATGAATAAAAGGAATCATTCGGATGATTGAAGATTTTATAATTGTGGTACTTAAATAATATAGAAGACTTAAAAATAAGGGACAGGTGATATTGTGGAACAGTCAAAAGTTATTGAACGTATTGAAGAGATATTAGATGAATCAAAAATTGGTGTGTTATCCACAGCAAAAGATAATGTACCGAATGCCCGTTATATGTGGTTCTATAATGATGGATTGACATTATATGCGAAAACGAATGACCAGTCGCCGAAATATGATGAGCTTGGAGAAAACCCTCAGGCACACGTAATGCTGGGTTTTGATGATACTAAAAATAATGCTTTTGTGGAAATCAGCGGTATGGTAGAGAGAATTAATGATCAGAAAACTATTGACTGGCTGTGGGAAAAGCAGGATAAAAGTTTTTTTGATTCGAAAGAAAATCCTCATTTAAAAGTGCTGAAGATTACACCGGAGCATATAAAAATTATGAACGATGATGATGCTGAAGGCGAAGAGCTGACATTGTAGTCGTCTGAGTTAAAACCGGGAATTAATTCCCGGTTTTTTTATAAATAAATTAAAGGAGAGTGAACAACATGACTGTACAAAGGAAATGGGCTGCAGGCTATTTAGCAGCTTTTGCTGTAATGCTTATATTAAATTATACCAGCGGGTCAAACGTGGGGAATGCAGCAGATAACAATCAGGCGATTATCCAGCCGGCAGGTTTTGCATTTTCAATATGGGGTCTTATTTATATTTTATTGCTGATTTGGATTATAAGATTATTTTTTCAGAAAGACTGGGAAAATACAGCGGCATACCGTCTGAAGTACTGGCCGATTATCAATTTTCTGTTAAACGGTATATGGATACTCGTTTTTACACAGCAGTTAGTGCTGCTGTCAGTAATTGTTATTTTTGCATTGCTGATTACATTGATAATAATGCACATGTTAATTTCGAAAACAGACTATCACTGGTTTGACCGTCTGCCGCTGTCAATTTACTTTGCGTGGGTTACTTTAGCTTCGATTGTTAATGTGTTCGCATTGACGAATAGTAATAATGTCGAAGGTTTTCTCGGAATGACTGAACTCACATGGACGATTATTATGCTTGCAGCTGCAGCATTGATCGGCGTTATTACAGCAATGTACTTTAAAGATTGGCTGTATCCGCTCGTACTGATTTGGCCGTTCTTCGGTATATATACAGAGAACAACAGCGATTATATGAGCCTTGATATTACTCTCCTTGCTGCGAGTATTGCTCTGATTGCTGTTTCACTGGCCGTGTTAATAAACAAAAAGAAAAACTCTGTTTAACAGACTTGCAAACAGGGTTTATATAGTTAAGAGAATATTTATGTGTTAAATATATTTAGGAGTGGTCATTTTAATGAGTAAAATATCTAAGGAAGATATTTTAAGAATTGCACAGGAAGAAAATGTTGGTTATGTAAAATTACAGTTCACTGATATATTAGGTGCTCTTAAAAACGTAGAGATTCCCGTTGAACAGCTGGACGAGGCGCTGGACGGAGAGATTATGTTCGATGGTTCCTCAATCGAAGGATTTGTGCGTGTTGAAGAGTCGGATATGTATTTAAAACCTGATTATAATACGTGGTCTATTCTTCCGTGGTCTGAAGAAGACTGCAGAATTGCACGTTTAATCTGCGATGTTCACAATTTCAATAACGAACCGTTTGAAGGAGATCCAAGAAGCAACTTAAAACGTGTCGTAAAAGAAATGGAAGATATGGGTTACGATGCATTTAATCTAGGACCAGAGC
The DNA here is from genome assembly GCA_947631305.1 of uncultured Jeotgalicoccus sp. Lineage (GTDB taxonomy): Bacteria > Bacillota > Bacilli > Staphylococcales > Salinicoccaceae > Jeotgalicoccus. Next base: position 844 of record CANRKV010000089.1, on the reverse strand, counting down.
CGGAGTTCTATTTATTTAAATTAGATAAAGACAGCAATCCGACGACTATTGTTAATGATACGAGCGGTTACTTTGATGTGTCTATTACGGATACAAGTGAAAAATGCCGCCGTGAAATAGTGAAAACACTTAAAAAAATGGACTTTGAAGTGGAAATGTTTCACCATGAAGCAGGACCAAGTCAGCATGAAATTAGCTTTAAATACAGTGATGCAGTAACTTCAAGTGATAATATCCAGACATTTAAGCTGGTAGCTAAAACAGTAGCGAGACAATACGGTCTGCACGTTACATTTATGCCTAAACCATTATACGATGAAGCTGGGAGCGGTATGCATTATAACGTGTCGTTATTTAAAGACGGCGAAAACGTATTTTACGATGAAAATGATGAGTATGGTCTGAGTGGAGAAATGAGATACTTTATGGCCGGCTTATTAGACCATGCGAGAGGATATACAGCAATCTGCAATCCTTTAGTAAACTCGTATAAACGACTGAGTACTGGATTTGAAGCACCGCGTTATATTGCATGGAGCGGAAGCAACAGAACACCGCTGCTTAGAATTCCATCAACAAGAGGTGCAGGAACACGTGCCGAAGTAAGGTCACTTGATCCGTCAGCGAATCCTTATCTTGCAACAGCTGTTATTTTAAAAGCAGGATTAAGCGGTATCCAGCATCAAAAAGATCTGACTACACCTGTAGATGAAAATATATTTGAAATGACGAATAAAGAGAGGCAGGCAGAAGATGTAGAAGACCTGCCTACAACGTTGTATACAGCACTGAAAGCATTAAAAGAAGATGAAGTTATTCAGGAAGCGCTGGGTAAACATATATG
>CANRKV010000088.1 GCA_947631305.1 uncultured Jeotgalicoccus sp. | reverse complement strand
TTTACCTTCACGTTTTAAAGGCACGTTAGTATGTGTTTTGAAAATTGCTGCTTCACTGCCAATAGGCATGTCATTTAGAATCTGCTTAAACTTCGACGGTTCCTGTCTGACACGTGTTGTAATACCAATAGTATTTTCATCTTTCAGCGTTGAAATCGACATATGTCTGATTAAGCTTCTATCGGGTTTTTCGCCTGCATTAAAACCTTCAAAAGCAAGGTGGATATGCGAACCTTCCTCCCACGTATAATCTTCAGGGCATTCGAAAACAAAAGTTTTCACTTCCGGTGATTCAGTAATAACATCTATAAGTTTACTCCAGTAAATTTGCATGAATATAATCTCCTCAATAATGCTTAATATGTATCAATTACACATCATTATATCTTAATTGATAATAATTCTCAATAATCTGGATTGACATAACGACAATTCTCAAAATCTGCACAAAAAAACTGAGCAGCACAATGCCGCTCAGTTTAAAAATTTATTGAATAATACTATTCTCTAATTTTTGTCTCCCCATCGTCCTTGTATCCCCAGTCAGTTTCGCGACCTGCTGTAAGAATTGAAGTCAGGAAGGCTATACAAACCATTAAAATAAGAAATGCTTTCATTATTGATTTGCCCCCAGTACTTATATATTAATTACATTTATTATAAACCATTCAGCGAAGATTAAAAAGGCTTTGTTGTAAAAAAGGTGGTTTCTCATTATTAATTTACGTTTCTTCTCAAGATTACGTTATTTTAATCGACGTTTAGGGTAAGATAAATGTAATATAAGATTAAACTACAATGCGACGATTATTGGAGGATAAAAATTATGGCAATGAATTTTAAAATATTTGAAACTAAAGAACTCGCAGACATTTTTGCGGCGGATTTATTACGCAAGCAGATTCACAACAATCCGGAGAGTATTTTAGCTCTTGATGTTAATGAAGACTTATCACAGGCGTACGAAAAATTTGTCGGTGAAGTAAAAAATCATCCTGCAGATTTATCTGAAGTACAGCTTTTTGCAGTAGGCAGCGGCGGCATGGATATTTTCAAAAATCTTGATATTCCCTCATCACAGCTGAACAGCGGCGGAACAGCTGATGATCTTGAGAACAAAGGCAAGAAAAAAGTAAATGTAGCAATGCTCAATTTAAATTCAAATAAAAAAATCGGTTTCAATAACGACAACGATGAACTCTTTAAAGCCAAGGAGCTTTTTATCTATGCAACTGGAGCTGATAAGAGTGCGGTAGTAAGAAGTCTTTATGATGCTAATCTGGAAGGTAATGGTACATTAAGCGATATTAAGAAGCATCGCATGGTAACTGTCGTTATTGATAAAGAGGCAGCAGGCAATTTAGACCAGGATATTGTGGAATATTACTCTTATAAGTTTGCATAGCTCATTTCTTAATGAATCCTTTCGCAATATAGTATAGACTAGTAATGAATACTATATTTCGGGGGGATTTTTGTATGTCATTTAGAATTGAACACGATACAATTGGTGAAATTAAGGTACCTGCTGATAAGTTTTGGGCAGCACAAACTGAAAGAAGCCGTCAGAACTTTCCAGTAGGCAAAGAAAAAATGCCGATTGAGGTTATCGTAGCATTTGCTCACTTAAAGAAAGCAACTGCAATCGTAAACAGCGATTTAGGGAAGCTATCTTCTGTGAAAAAGGATGCGATTGTATTTGCATGTGAAAAAGTAATTGCCCGTGAACTGGACGAGCATTTCCCGCTTGTCGTATGGCAAACAGGCAGTGGAACACAAAGTAATATGAACGTTAACGAAGTAGTAAGCTACGTTGCGAACCAGTACTTGAAAGATCAAGGCAGTGATGAAGTTGTACATCCGAACGACGATGTAAACAAATCACAAAGTTCGAATGATACGTATCCTACTGCAATGTACGTTGCATTGAGTCAGGCAATTGAACACCAGCTGATTCCTGCACTTGAAAAACTTCACGGAACTTTTGAAGAAAAACAGGAGAAGTTTAAAAATATTATTAAAATTGGCCGCACGCACCTTCAGGATGCGACACCAATTACTTTAGGCCAGGAAATCAGCGGCTGGTCGTATATGCTGGAAAAATCAAAAGAAATGATCAATCAGTCCAGAAAACAGTTAGGAAACCTTGCTATCGGCGGTACAGCTGTAGGTACAGGACTCAATGCTCATCCGGAATTCGGTGACAGAGTAGCTGCACAGATTGCTGAACAGACTGGTCTGCCATTCGTGTCATCACCTAACAAATTCCATGCATTAACTTCATATGATGAAGTTGTTTACGTGCACGGTTCATTAAAAGCACTTGCTGCAGATTTAATGAAGATTGCAAACGACGTTCGATGGCTTGCATCCGGTCCTCGTGCCGGTCTTGGCGAAATTGAAATTCCTGCAAACGAGCCGGGGTCATCAATTATGCCGGGCAAAGTGAACCCGACTCAGTCTGAAATGCTGACAATGGTAGTTGCGCAAGTATTCGGTAACGATACTGCTGTAAGTTTTGGAGCATCGCAGGGTAACTTTGAGCTGAACGTGTTTAAGCCGGTTATTTTATATAACACGCTGCAGTCGATTTACTTGCTGGCTGACGGCATGGATACATTTAACGACAAATGTGCTGTGGGAATTGAACCTGTTCAGGAAAACATCGACAGATTCTTAAATAACTCATTAATGCTGGTAACGGCATTAAATCCGCACATCGGTTATGAAAATGCTGCGAAAATTGCTAAAAACGCACATGCCAAAGGAATCACATTAAGAGAGTCTGCGCTCAATTCAGGATTGCTGACAGAAGAGCAGTATGATAAATGGATTAGACCGGAAGACATGATTCACTCTAAAGAGTAGGGGTTTTTCGATGACAAAAATAAGCTTAATAGATATCGGGTCCAACACGATTCGACTTGTACTTTTTGAATACACTAAAAAACACGGTATAAAAGAAATCAGAAACATTAAAACACCGGCACGTTTAGCCCAATATATTGATGATGACGGCTACATGGCTGAAGAAGGTATTTTAGCGTTATTAAAAATCCTGAACAGTTTTAAGCAGATTTCCGAAAAATATCATATAACTGACATTTATCCCGTGGCGACAGCTGCTATCAGGCAATCCAATAACCGTGATGAAATTCTAGATCGTATTAAATCCGAGATTGGTCTGGATGCTAAAATTATCAGCGGTGAAGAAGAAGCAACACTTGGATTTGAAGCAACGGTTCATACAATAAGTTATTACGATGCAGTAACAATTGATATCGGTGGGGGAAGTACAGAGCTTACTTTTTACGAAGATAAAGAAATCATTTACCGGACGAGTTTATCGTTTGGTGTGGTTACTTTGAACAAAATGTTTTTTGAAGGTAAAAAACATAATGATAAATCAGCAATTAAACAGACTAAGCAATTTGTAGAAGATGAATTCAGCAAAGTAAACTGGCTGCGTGATCGCCGTGTGCCAATTTTAGCTATCGGGGGGAGTGCGCGTAACATAGCGCGTATTCACCAGTCGATAATCAGCTATCCGATTGCCGGCGTTCACGGCTACACAATGGTGCGCAATGATCTGCACGACGTGTATAAGCTGCTGAAAAATACAGACACTGAAAATCTGGATGATATCGATGGACTGAGTAAAGACCGTGCGGATATTATTCTGCCAAGCAGCATCGTCTTTAAAACACTGCTTAATGTCGTAGGTGCCAAAGAATTCAAATTCAGCCGTAAAGGACTGCGTGAAGGCATGGCGATGAGGATTTTCGGCAAAGAGTATCCTGTTGCTTTTAATAAGTACAGAGTATTTGAAGATTCTATCGAACAATTGGCAAATGATTTTAATCTGGATCCGACAGATACGGAAAAACGGACAGAAATCGTTGATCGTCTTTATCATGAGCTTGAGCGTCTGGATATACTTTCGTTATCACGGACAAATAAAATGATTATGAAACATGCTGCGGGGATATATTATTTAGGTGACTTTATAGACAGAGATGCATCGAGTCAGCATACGTACTATTTAATTTCCAACAGCAACATTAACGGTATCGGTCACCGTGACCGTGTCAGACTTGCTCTGATTGCCAGTTATAAAAACAAAACACTGCTTGATTTTTACGCGAAGGAAACAGGCTGGTTTAATGATGAAGAGCTGGATGAAATTCAGTCACTCGGCTCACTCGTTAAATTCGCAAATGCCCTGAATATTTCCAATACGGAAATTGTTGATAATTTGCAGTTATCCAGAGTGAACGGCGACTTCAGACTGAACATCCAGTATAATGGAGACCCGATCGCGGAAGAATATCATTCAGTGCGTCAAAAGAAACATATTGAAAAAATTCTCGGCGGAGATTTGTGGATAGACTTTACAGAATCTTAATATTTATACGCTATAATTATCAGGAGCAGGAGGATTATAATGGCTTACAAACTAAACGATAAATCTTATTACAATAACCGCGAATTAAGCTGGTTGCGATTTAATTACAGAGTACTGACAGAAGCAGGCGATACACGTAATCCTCTTCTCGAACGCTTGAAATTTATAGCAATAACGAGCTCTAACCTGGATGAATTCTTCATGGTTAGGGTGGCTGGTTTAAAAGACCAGGTTAAGATGAACTATGCTGAACCGGACACTAAAACAGGAATGACACCTGAAGAACAGCTGTCGGGAATCGGTGAATTAAACCGCGAGAACTGCCGGATTCAATATGAAACTTACCATGATTTGATGGATGAACTGGAAAAGCTGAATGTCTTTTTAATGAGACCTCATCAGCTGCATCAGTCATTACAGGATAAATTGGAGAAGTTATTTGATGAAGAAATATTACCGGCATTAACACCTTTAGGAATCGATGCATATCGTCCATTCCCTAAGCTGATGAACAAAAAAATTAATATATTTGTAGATTTATCCAACGAACTCGGTAAGCAGACTGCGATTGTGCAGCTGCCGACAGTTATTAAGAGATTTTATGAATTATCTCATGAAGATAAAACGTACTTTGTTCTTGCAGAGGATATTATCGAAGAATATGTATATAAATTGTTTAATGGTTATAAAATCGACAGAACATTCCCGTTCAGAATTACGAGAAATGCCGATTTAACAATACATGAAGAAGGCGCAGCCGATTTATTAATTGAAATCGAGCGTTTCTTAAAAGAACGTACGAAAGGTGCAGCAGTGCGTCTGGAAATTGACCGCAGCCGTGATGTCACGATTAACGGTTCGTTTTTAGAAGAACAGCTGTCATTGCATCATGAAGACGTTTATCGTTTTGACGGTCCTCTGGATTTAACGTTTCTGTTCGAACTGACGGATAAATTAAAGCACAGATTTCCGAAGCTTCTATTTAAACCGTTTTTCCCTCAGCAGCCGAAGTTTTTAGGGAACCGTAATGTTTATGAAACAGCATTAAACGAAGATATATTCTTCCACCATCCGTATGAATCGTTCCAGCCGATTGTCGAATTTGTACAGCAGGCGGCGAAAGATAAGGATGTATTGGCAATTAAACAGACACTTTACCGTGTATCCAGTGATTCACCGATTATCGAATCATTAAAATTGGCGGCGGAAAACGGCAAGCAGGTTACAGTGCTTGTTGAACTGAAAGCCCGATTCGATGAGCAGAATAACGTTCACTGGGCAAAAGAACTGGAAGATGCCGGGTGTCACGTTATATACGGTATGAACTACTTGAAGACACACAGTAAAATTACGCTGGTTGTTAAAAAAGTGAATAAGAAAATCATTAAATTCGTTCATTTGGGCACGGGTAACTATAACGACTCGACAGCCAAAACGTATACAGATATGGGGATCATTACAACAGACCCGCGTATCGGTGACGATGCTGTAAACTTCTTTAACTACTTAAGCGGTTATTCGCTTAAGCCGGAATATAAAGAACTGCACGTTGCACCGTTTGAAATCCGCGACATGTTTGCAGAACGTATTGATCTTGAAATCGAAAGCCATAAAAAACACGGCAACGGTTATATCTTTGCGAAGATGAACTCGTTAACAGATAAGAGAATAATCGACAAACTGCTGCAGGCATCTCAGGAAGGCATTAAAGTGGATCTCGTTATCCGCGGAATATGCTGTTTGAAACCGGGAATTGAAGATGTCAGCGATAACATTAAAGTTATCAGTGTTGTCGGCAGATTCCTTGAACACTCGAGAATCTATTACTTCTACCATAACGGCGATAAGAAAATGTTTTTATCATCAGCCGATATGATGACGAGAAATATGATTAAACGTGTGGAAATATTATTCCCGATTAATGATCCAAGAATAGTCGAAGAATTAATCGAGGTTAATGAATTGTTCTTAAAAGACAATATGAAAGCACGCATGCAGATGCCGGACGGCACATATGAATATGTTGAAAATGATTTGCCGCCGTTAAGTGTTCAGGATGAACTGATGAAACGCGCTATTCACAACGGTGAACAGAAGAAAACAGAATTACTGCATGAACACAGTAACATACTGGAACGGATTAAGAGCCGTTTTAGAAAGTAAATGACTGAAGGTATACTATCTGA
>CANRKV010000087.1 GCA_947631305.1 uncultured Jeotgalicoccus sp. | reverse complement strand
AAACCTACACCCAGTGTTATGTACATCCCGTGAAGAATACGATAAAAGATATCGCGGCCCAGGTGATCTGTACCGAACCAATACTGCGCTGAAGGACCCAGCAGTTTATCAGTAAGGTTGGTCGCGTTGGAATTGACGCCTAATATATTATAGTTGGCGTCCAGCGCACCAAAGATTGAAACGAAAAATAAAAATACCAATACGTAAAGACCGACGAGTGCTGCTTTGTTCTTTCGAAGCTTCTTATAGAAGTCTTTGAAATTGTCGAGTCTACGATTGGCAGGTTTTGTTACTGGAACCTGACTTGGTTGTATATTGGACATACAACTTAACCCCCTCTTGAAACTGAATATTAAGATAAATCTAAAAATTGCAGACATATTTATTCATAATACATCGATGTATAGACTATAACAAGAATATATCCCATTAGTCTATACTTTTTACTGCCAATATTCACAAAACTCAACAAATTGAAAGCGTTTCCTTACATATATCAAGGGTTTGAGTAAAAATTAGCTGTTGCATCTTTTTAATTCCTAGTGCTATAATCTGGATTATAATACATACAAAATTCCTATGAATTGAGTGTATCACAATAACGGAGGATGAAAATTGATAAAAAAATACTATACATATCTATTAATGGCTGCACTTATGTTAATAATGGCAGCTTGTACGAGCGACTCGGATGTCGAAGTCACTGATGAAGACGGAAATACAGAAGAAACGAACATCGGCGGAGACCTGGTTGCTTCATACGCAACAGATGTTTCATCACTTGATCCGGCAGGCCAGAACGATCTGCCCTCTGACCAGCGCAGAAACGTCATTTATGAAGGACTTCTTTATTTAAATGATGATCTGGAACCGGAACCGCGTCTTGCAACAGATTATGAGCAGACAGATGAAACAACGTGGGTCTTTAATCTGCGTGAAGGCGTTCAGTTCCATGACGGCACTGAATTTAATGCAGAGGCAGTCAAAGCGAATATCGAAAGAATTGTCGACCCGGCAGTAGCATCATCACGGGCGAATATTTTTGAAATGATTGAAGAAATTAACGCCGTTGATGAGTATACAGTTGAAATCGTTACTGAGTATCCATTTGCAGCATTGCCGAACTATCTGGCACACGATGCCGGCGGCATGGTTTCTAAAGCAGTAATAGATGAAGACTACCAGAATGCACTCGATGAAGCGGAACTCGATATGACACTTGATGAGTTCTACGCACAGCGTGCAGCTGGCGGCGAAGAATATGAAGAAACAGCTGACGAGGTTGGCCGTACAACAGGAACGATTGTTGAACAGAAGCCTGTCGGTACCGGCTATATGCAATTCCAGTCACGCTCACCTGGAGAAAATGTAGTCGTTGAACGTTTTGATGATTACTGGGATGAGCCAGCAAAACTCGACACAATCACTTTTAAAGTCGTCGCAGAAGATGCCTCAAGAATCGCTGAACTTGAAAGCGGACAGTCGCACTTCATACAAGGATTTGATAACGCGCAGTGGGAACGTATAGAAAACCATCCGGAGATGGAAACTCATCCGGTATATAACCTTTCTAATGAGTATGTCGGTATGAATACTCAAAAAGGGCCGCTCGAAGATAAAAGAGTGCGTCAGGCAATCGGCCATATGGTCGATAAAGAAACAATTATGGATGGAATATACTACGGTGTCGGCCGCACGATGAAAGGCGCACTGCAGGAAGAAATTTTAGGATATAACGAAGATCTTGAAGACTTAGAGTACAATCCGGAACGTGCGAAAGAGCTGCTTGAAGAGGCGGGCTACGGTGACGGTTTTGACTTGACGATTATGACAAATGACACACCTGAACGTGTCGACCTTGCAATTTACCTGCAGGAAGAACTGAAAGAAGTCGGTATTAATTTAAATATCGAACAGCTTGAATGGGGCGCGTACCTGGAAGCAGTATCAAACGGTGAACACGATCTCTTCATCTTAGGCTGGCCGAATCCGGTCGGTGATCCGGATCAGGGCATCTGGCCGCTGTTCCACTCATCAATGCAGGGCACGGGAGGAAACCGTTCATTCTTTGATAATGCTGAAGTTGATGAACTGCTTGAACAGGGACGCAGAGAATTGGATGACACTAAACGCGAAGAAATCTATCAGGAAATCGATAAAATTCTCGTAGAAGAACAGCCGGCAGTCTTTATCAGACAGTCGCAAAGTGCGAATGCTGCACGTACCGAAGTCGAAGGGCTCTACATCAGCCACTTCAACAAACCTGATTTTAGAAATGTCACTATTAATGAGCAGTAGGGTTTTATCATAAAAAAACAGAGATAATCCAGGGGGATATATAATATGAAGTATTTCAAACGTTTAACAATCGCTGCAATGGCACTGGGACTTGCGGCATGTACGAGTGATGCAAATGTGGAAGTTGCAGATGAAGACGGCGAAACGAATACTTCAGGGGGAGATTTCATCGCATCATATGCGAGTGATACTTCATCGCTTGATCCGGCCGGACAAAATGATCTGCCGTCTGATCAGCGCAGAGATGTATTATATGAAGGATTATTTGATATAGACGAAAATATGGAGCCGGAAATGACACTGGCAACAGACTATGAGCAGGTTGACGATACAACATGGCAGTTCAGTCTGAGAGATGACGTTACATTCCATGACGGCACGGATTTTAACGCAGAAGCATTTAAGGCGAGCATCGAACGTATCGTTGATCCGGCTGTTGCTTCATCGCGTGCGAATATTTTTGAAATGATTACTGAAATTAATGTGATTGACGATTACACAGTAGAAATAGTGACGGAATACCCGTTCGCGGCGCTGCCGAACTATCTGGCACATGATGCCGGCGGTATCGTTTCTAAAGCTGTAATCGACGAAGACTATCAGAATGCTATCGACCAGGCAGGGCTTGATATGACGCTGGATGAATATTACGAACTGCGCGCGGCAGGTGGCGAAGAATTTGAAGAAACAGCCAATGCAATCGGCGCAGATATGGGAGCGGTAATCGAACAAAATCCGGTGGGTACAGGCTACATGAAGTTCCAGTCGAGAACACCTGGTGAATCAGTCGTCGTTGAAAGATATGATGATTACTGGCAGGAACCGGCAAAAATCGATACGCTGACATTTAAAGTAGTCACAGAATCGACAGCACGTATTGCGGAGCTTGAAACAGGACAGTCCCATTTTATTTACGGTATTGAAAACTCGCAGTGGGACAGACTGGCAAACAATCCGGAACTGCAGACTGAAGAAGGCATTTATAACATTTCAAATGAATACATCGGCATGAACACAGAAAAAGGCGCGCTTAAAGATAAAAGAGTACGTCAGGCAATCGGTCATATGGTAGATAAAGAAGCGATTATGGAAGGTGTCTATTACGGGCAGGGACGCACGATGAAAGGTGCGCTGCAGGAAGAAGTGCTCGGATATAACGAGGACCTCGAAGACCTTGAACATAATCCTGAACGTGCAAAAGAGTTAATGAAAGAAGCAGGCTATGAAGACGGTCTGGATCTTAAAATCCTGACGAACGATGTACCGGAACGTATTGATATCGCAATACTGCTGCAGGAAGAGCTGAAAGAAATCGGCATTAACCTGGAAGTGGAACAGCTTGAGTGGGGCACGTACTTAGAAGCAATATCGAACGGCGAGCATGACTTATTTATTCTCGGCTGGCCGAACGCAGTAGGAGATCCGGACCAGGGCTTATGGCCGCTGTTCCACTCGTCAATGAAAGGGAGCGCCGGTAACCGTGCTTTCTTTGATAATGAAGAGGTCGATAAACTGCTCGAAGCCGGACGTGAAGAATCCGATACAGAGAAACGCGCAGAAATTTATAAACAGGTCGACGAAATACTCGTTGAAGAACAGCCGTCTATATTTATCAGACAGGCGGCAAGTGCTCATGCAGCACGCGCTGAAGTCGGCAACCTGGATACAGGACATCTTGCGAAACCGGACTTCAGAACAGTAACATTGGAAGAACAGACAGAATAAAAAAATTAAACAGAAGCGGATCTGCTAACTATTATAGTAGGTTTTGCTTCTGTTTTTTTTCTCCAGCATATACAATTTAAATAATATGAAAATTGCACGGCGGAGGTAGTAAAATGGATCAGTGGTATAAAATAGATAATACAGGGAAGATTTTTCATGCAGTATCGAATGCTTCGAATTCTGCAGTATTCCGTGTATCGATGACGCTGCACGAAACGATTGATCCGAAAATTCTGCAGGAAGCACTGGATATCGTTGTGATGAGATTCCCGACACTGACGGTCAGAGTACGTAAAGGGCTGTTCTGGGATTTCTTAGAGCAGAATGATCAGTTGCTGCAGGTAAAAAAAGAATCGGATTATCCATGTGCACCGATAGACAGAAAAGAAAATAATGCATTTTTAATCCGCGTGCTGTATTTCGGCAAGCGGATTTCGGTGGAAGTGTTTCACTCGCTGACAGACGGCGGCGGTGCGGCTGAGTTTTTAAAAACGCTCACGTATCAATATTTAACATTAAAAGGCGAGCCGGTTGAAGCCGACGATAAAATCATGAAGCCGTACGATGCGCCGAAACGTGAAGAAGTTGAAGACAGCTTTGAAAAATATGCAACGTCGCGGGAAGTTAAGAACCCGGCATCAAGCGATAAAAAAGCATATCAGCTCAAAGGAACTCAGCTTAATCCGCCCGGAATTAACGTTATTCAGGGTGTGGTCGATGCAGGTGCATTGAATACATACGCAAAAGCACAGGGGACATCACTGACAGGTTTTTTAACCAGTGTGCTGATAAATGTCATTCATATGGAAAAAAACCGTGAAAAGTCAAAAGCATCACTGATTACTGTAGCGATGCCGGTCAGTCTGCGGAGACATTTCCCGTCGGTTTCGATCCGGAACTTTTTCTCCGTGTCGAATATAGGTGTCAGAATGAGTGATGATATGCCGCTTGAAGAGGTGATCAAAGAAGTGACGAAACAGCTGATTGCCAAAACGGACAAAGGTTTTTTACAGGAAGGCATTAACCGGTTCGTCGCATTTCAAAGCAATCTGCTGCTGAGAATCGTTCCGGTGTTCATTAAATATCCGGTGATGCGCTTCGCGTTTAACCAGTTCGGCGAGCGGGCGAAGACGATAACGGTGTCGAACCTCGGCAATATTCAGCTGCCGGATTCCATGAGACCGTATGCTGATTCGATGGATGTGGTTCTTTATCCGACGAATAAAAGCCCGATTAACGTCGGGACTGCAACAGTAAACAATAAATTAACGATTACATTTTCACGTTCAATAGAAGAGAATGAAATTATAAGAACATTTTTTAAAGAAATAACAAGATTAACAGGGCTTGATGTCACGGTATCTTCAAACGGATGGGGTGAGTAATCATGAACAGATGCCAGGAGTGTGAAATAGTCACGGAAGAACAGACATGCCCGCTGTGCCATAAAGTATTATCGGAAGTTGAACAGGCAAAGGACAGGAGAGCCTATCCTGTCTACGATCAGCAGGAGTATAAAATGCGTGCGCGTATATCGAAACTCGCAATTATCGGGGGAATTCTCGCAACGCTGATCTGCTTCTTAATCAATGTGATTGTTATGCCGCACTTCCTCTGGGTGTTCTATGTAGCAGTCGCAATATTTTACCTGCTCGTATCGCTGAATCATACGATACTGTCAGCATCGCATCTCGGCGGTAAAATAACCGCCCAGGTCATCAGTCTGACGATACTGCTGCTCGTTGTTGACGGCATGTCCGGTTCAGTTCAGTGGTCGGTCAATTACGTCGTGCCGTTTGTTATTATTGCAGGAATTATGCTGATTTCGGTAATCATGATCAAAGTCCGGATGAAGTGGACCGGCTACATCAGTTTCCTATTGATGATGATTGCACTCGGTTTCCTGCCATTGATACTGTACTTTACAGGCGTCGCAAATGTTTTGTGGCCAAGCGTTTCGGCAGCATCATTCGGTGCGGCAACATTCATTGCAATGCTGCTTATCGCAAACGAAGCATTTATGACACAGCTCGGCAGAAGATTTCATTTTTAATATAAGTAAGCGATAAAAGGGACGGATGAGATGAAAATATTATTTAGAGGAATTGCAGTTTTGACCGCAGTATTTGGTGTCATTATGTATGTCTACCGGGCACTGTTTGTACATCAAAGAAGTATCGGGAGCGAGCTGGCTGAAGATTTAATCAGGGTGGCGAATTTTGATATTGAAGACGTGAATGATGAAATGCTGGAACGTAATGCTGAAGAAAACCGCGAGGAGTATGAAATTCCAAAGAGCATCGTTACGTCCGATATCGAAAGTTATGAAGCATACGGTATGAAAATATTCAGAATGTCTCCGAAAACAGAAAAACGCAGGCAGCGCGTATTGTACCTGCATGGCGGGGGATATATTCATCAGCCATCGGTATTCCACTGGAGATTTTTAAGCAAGCTGGTAAAAGAAACAGAGATGGAATTTATCGTGCCGATATATCCTAAAGCACCGGAACATACGTATGACGAAGCATATGAAGCAGTGCAGGAATTATATAAAGAACTCGTGCAGGAAGATGACAATATCGTAATTATGGGAGACTCGGCCGGCGGCGGTCTGAC
>CANRKV010000086.1 GCA_947631305.1 uncultured Jeotgalicoccus sp. | reverse complement strand
GACTTCGAAATCCAGATTCCGGATGATATCGGTTTTGGTGTCACATTGGACTATGAGAAGCTGGATCACTACAAACGATAAACTAATATTCGACATCGATAAATTAAAACAAATTAAAGGGGATAATTAATTATGACTATAGAAATGACTAACCACTTACCTACTACTAAAAACGAACGCGTTGAAGAAGTTTTCGAATTATTCATCAAACACATGCAGGAGTTCCTTGGAGAAGCAAAACTTAACCATGAAGAATACACGAACTTTGTAAACTGGGCAGACCGTCTAGGCAGATCTGGAGAGCTTCCGCTTTATGCTGACGTATTCTTAGAAACTCATGTTCTTCAAGCAATGTACACTAAACTTCCAGGTACACAGCCTTCACTGCTTGGACCATACTATGTTGAAAACGCACCTTTAGTAGAAGCAGATGAAAATGGTATTGTAGACCTTCCTAAACGTGAAAACGAACCGGGAGACGTTCTCTACTTCTCAGGTACAGTTACAAACACTGATGGAGAAGTTCTTGCAGGTGCTGAAGTAGATTACTGGCAGAATGATAACTCTGCGAAGTACTCAAACTTCGACTCTGATGCTCCGGACTTCAACCTTCGCGGGCGTTTCAAAACAGATGAAAATGGTAAATTCACAGTGAAAACAATTCAGGCAATTCCTTACTCTATTCCGGATCAGGGACCAACTGGTGAATTCCTTGGTTACATGGAACAGCATCCTATGCGCCCTGCTCACGAACACATCATGTTCAAAGCTGACGGGCACGAAACTCTGATTACTCAAGTCTTCTTCGAAGGTGATGAGTGGATGGAAACAGACGTTGCTGAAGGTGTACGTGACGAACTGATTACAAAACTTATCGATAAAGGTGATCACAAAGTAGCATCACTTGATTTCGTAATGCGTAAACTTTAATAACAAACCGGGCATGGTGACATGCCCTTTTTGACTTTTAAGGATTATATAGGAGGAATTTAAAATGAGAGAATTACCAGAACCAAAACTAAGTTTGCTTGGCCATATGGAATTAAATGTCGCGAAACCTTACCTGCCGGGGAAAACACCAATTGGAACACGCAGAATTATCCAGGTGACAGGCGGAAAATTTGAAGGCGAACATTTCAATGCAACTGTTCTGCCGGGCGGAGACGATTGGATTACAGTACGCGCGGACGGCACTATCATCCAGGATGTCAGAATTACTTTGGAAACAGACGATAAGGAACTCATTCTAATGAGTTACCGCGGCATCCGTACTGGTGATTCATCTGTACTTGCACGTCTGGACCAGGGAGAAGAAGTTGATCCTGAAGACTATTACTTCAGAACTAATCCAATCTTTGAAACAGCTAGCGAGAAGTACCACTGGATGAACAACAGAATATTCGTGTCAAACGGTATCAGAATGCCGGAAGGCGTAAGCTACTCTATCTATACCGTCGAATAGGAGGATAAGAATGACAGATCTAATACAAATTGAAAACAAAATGATTAATGTAAATAAAACCGGTAACGGTAAAAATGACGTCTTATTAATATTCATTCACGGCCTGACGGGTAATTATCTTCAGATGCATCATTTTCAGGAGCACTTTAAAGAAACATACGATACTCTGAGCTACGATTTAAGCGGCCGTGGTGACAGTTCTATTCAGGAGTCACCGACAAATATTCATCAGCACACTGATGACCTGCTCCAGCTGATTGATTCTCTCGATTACGATAAATTCATTCTTGCGGGATACTCGATGGGCGGCTATATAGCATTAGATACTGCTGCACAGTCGGATAAAATAGAGAAAATTATCCTGCTCGACGGAGGCGGTGTTGCCAATGAAGATACAAGCAACCTCGTTATCCCTTCTCTCGGCAGACTGGAGAAATCATTTGATTCTTCAGATGACTATTTGGATATGATGAAGCAGTCGTACAGTGCACTTGGTGTTGAATGGTCGCCTGTTATGGATCAGGTTATCAATCATGAGATTCAAGAAGTTAATGGGGCAATTCATCCAAAATCCGACTATGCGCTGACAAAACAGGATTTTGAAAGTTTTTATGAATACCCTCATTCGAAAATCTATGAAAATGTAAAAGTACCGGTGCTGCTCATTATCTGTACCGGTCCGATTAAAGATAATACACCGCTGTTCAGTAAAGACGGCTACAGCCTGATGCTCGATACAGTGAATGATATAAGATCAACGGATTACGGACTTAATCATTATGAAATTGTCTTCAATAATAATCCGGATTTAAACAAAGAAATTGAAAAATTCTTAGAAACGGAGTGACTGAATTTGGTATCTAAAATCACTGATATAAAATCAGCTCTTGAACCTGTAAAGGACGGTGACACGCTGATGGTCGGAGGATTCGGACTTATCGGCGCACCTTTGAGTCTGATTGATGAACTGACTGTGCTCGACCTGAAAGAACTGACAGTTATAAGCAACAACGTCGGAGAAGCTGGTAAAGGACTTGGTATACTGCTCGACCAGGGCAAGCTTAAAAAAGCAGTCGGCTCGTATTTCACAAGTAACCGCGAGGTGGCTAAATGGTACAATGCCGGAAAACTGGAACTTCAGCTTCTGCCACAGGGTACTTTAGGTGAGGCAATACGTGCAGGCGGCGCCGGAATCGGCGGTTTTTACACAAAAACAAGTGTCGGGACTGATCTTGCCAAAGGCAAAGAGACGAAAGAAATTGACGGCGAAGAATACGTGCTTGAAAAAGCATTGAAAGCCGATGTGTCGATTGTCCGTGCACATAAAGCAGATAAGCTCGGTAACCTCGTGTATTACAAAACAGCAAGAAACTTCAATCCGATGATGGCAACTGCCGGTAAATATGTAGTAGCCGAAGTTGATGAAATTGTGGAAGTCGGCGAATTGAATCCCGAAGAAATTGCAACACAGCATATATATGTAGATAAGATTGTCTTAGCTGAACAAATTCTTACGAAGGAAGGAGTCGTTCAGAAATGAGTATAAAAGATATGATTGCAGAACGTGCTGCCGGGGCACTGGAAGAACAGTCGGTAATTAACCTTGGTATCGGTATTCCTACCCTCGTTGCCAATTATCTGGATAAGGAAAAATATTTCCTCCATACCGAAAATGGTCTGCTCGGAGTGACTTCTGTTGCAGAGGAAGATATCGACCCGAACATTGTGAACGCAGGAAAACAGCCTGTCGGTGAAGCTGTGGGTGCAAGCTATTTCCACAGTGCAGATTCTTTCGCAATGATTCGCGGCGGGCATGTTGACGTCGCAATTCTCGGTGTCCTGCAGGTCGATGAAACCGGCCAGGTAGCGAACTGGGCAATTCCCGGCAAAGACATCATCGGTGTCGGCGGCGCAATGGATCTCCTCGTCGGAGCGAAGAAAGTTATTATCACAACTAATCATACTGCCAAAGACGGCTCTCCAAAGTTTCTAAAAGAATGCACATACCCTATCACTTCTACACGTAAAATTGACATGATTATTACAGATCTTGCAGTGTTTGAACGTAAAGGTGAGAAATTCGAACTGATTGAATTAATGGGCGATGCAACACTTGAAGAAATCGCAGAGAAAACTGAAGCGGATTACATTGTTTCAGAATCATTGAAAAGGAGTGACGAATAATGAAAGAAGTAGTAATTGTAGATGCAGTCAGAACACCGATTGGCCGTTATAAAGGCGCACTCAAGTCTGTGCGTCCGGATGATTTAGGCGCTATTGTCATCAAAGCTCTGACAGAAAGAAACCCAAATCTTGATGTGAATCAAATTGATGAAGTTCTTTTTGGCAACGCCAACGGTGCCGGTGAAGAAAACAGAAACGTCGCGCGCATGTCTGCTCTCCTTGCTGACCTGCCTGAGAGCGTCGGCGGTACCACAATTAACCGTCTGTGCGGTTCGAGCCTGGATACTGTTTCCATGGCCGCCCGCTCGATATTAACAGGTGAGATTGACATTGCGATTGCGGGCGGCACCGAAAGCATGTCACGCGCGCCTTTCGTTATGTTAAAGCCTGAGAAAGAATTCCCGCGCGGCAACATGGAAATGGTCGATACGACAATCGGCTGGAGATTTCCGAATAAAAAAATCATAGAAGATCACGGTATTGATTCCATGCCTCAGACAGCAGAAAACGTAGCACAGCGTTATAATATTTCGCGTGAAGCCCAGGATGCATTCGCATTTCAAAGCCAGCAGCGTGCCAAAGCTGCGGTTGAAGCGGATAAGTTTAAGGAACAAATTGTTCCAGTAACTATAAAAGACCGTAAAGGCAATGAAACAATCGTCGATAAAGATGAACATCCGAGACCGGAAACGACATTGGAAAAACTCGGAACATTGAAACCGATCTTCCCTGACGGAACAATCACGGCAGGAAACGCTTCAGGTGTAAACGATGGTGCCAGTGCCCTCCTGATGATGAGTAAAGAGAAAGCTGATGAACTTGGACTGAAACCCCTCGTTACATATACTTTCTCGGCAACTGCAGGTGTAGAGCCCGCAGTAATGGGACTCGGACCCATTGATTCAACGAAAAAACTGCTTGAAAAAACCGGCCGGACTATTGCTGATATCGGACTTGTTGAACTGAACGAAGCATTCGCCTCACAGTCAATCGAGTGCATTAATCAGCTTGGACTGAGTGAAGATATCGTCAACGTCAACGGTGGCGCCATAAGCTTTGGTCATCCTCTAGGTGCCAGCGGTGCACGTATTCTGACAGACCTTATCTATGAAATGAAACGCAGAGGTACCAAGACCGGACTCGCTACAATGTGTATCGGTGTCGGCCAGGGTATTTCACTGATGGTTGATAACGTAGAATAAACTTCTATTTTACTGCTTCATAACAAAAGGACGACCAGTATTTTTACTGGTCGTCCTCTTCTATTAAAATGGTAATTCTATTTCAGTATTTCGGCTGATTTGTTCTGCTGTATCAAGCAATGGCTTCAAATAGTTCTTTTCGACTTCCTCGCGTGTTGTCTGAGAAGAGTTTGTCGAACAATTGATTGCAGCGATTACATCGCCTCTCATATTACGAATAGGCGCTGCGACAGACATCAGTCCGAGCTCGAGCTGGTCTTCACTGATTGCATACCCCTCTTTACGGATGTCTTCAAGTTCTTTACGCAAATCGTCCTCTTTGTAAACGGTATGTTCTGTCAGCGGTTTTAATTCTGCAGCCGCAAAATATGTATCCAGTTCTTCTTTACTCTTATAAGCGAGCAGCACTTTCCCCATCGATGTTGCATAAGCGGGAAGATGAGTGCCGATGTTCAATGAAATTTTCATGATTTTATTAGCAGGTACACGTCCAATATACACAATTTCCTCGCCTACTAATTTTGCTAAAGAGCTTGATTCATTTGTTACTTTAGAAAGCTCACGCAGCAGTGTCGTCGTAATTTCCCAGCTGTCACGTGCCGTCATATATGAATAGCCGAGAGACAATACTTTCGGTGTTAAGTAGAACCTGTTATCCAGCATCTGGGCATATCCAAGATTAACGAGTGTAATTAATACACGACGGGCCGTCGGTCTTGATATTCCTGCTAACTTTGATGCTGTTGAGATTGTTAGATGATCTGTACCATCGAACGCCTCGATTACTTTGAGACCTTTTGCCAAAGTCTGAAGGTGATCAGGAGAGTTTTTGATGTCTTCATTTGTCATAATATACCCCCTATAAACTGTACGAATAGCAAATAATTGTACTAATAGTATAACATTTTAAGGAGTTTATTTCTTCAGTTTACAGAAAAGACGATAATCATATTTATTATCCTGGGTATACTAATGAAAAATCCGGACAAATCATACTTTGCCCGGGTTCATTTTATAAAGTGTTTGTATTGACTAAGACCGTTACCGCTTCAATATGTTTTGTCTGCGGGAACAGGTCAACCGGTGTTACTTCCGATGCTTTAAAGCCATGTCTCTCCAGATACTTCATATCTCTTTGCAGCGTGCTCGGATTACATGAAATATAAACAATTTTCTTCGGGCTCACTTCTATAAGAGAGTCTAAAAATTGTGTATGACATCCTTTTCTCGGCGGGTCGACGAATACGACATCAGCACTGACACCCTCTTTAACGAGCTGCGGCATCACCTCTTCTGCTTTACCCAAATAGTAGTCCGCGTTATCGATGCCGTTCAGTTTCGCATTTTCTACAGCGTCTTCAACTGCACTGTCGACAATTTCAATGCCGATAATTTTACTGACACGGTCTGATGCTGCAAGACCGATTGTTCCGATACCTGAATACGTATCGATAATTGTTTCGTCGCCGCTTAAGTCAGCCATGTCGAGACCAATCTGATACAGTTTTTCCGTCTGTGCATGGTTGACCTGATAAAATGAACGGTCGCGTATTTTAAATGATTTGCCAAGCAGCGTGTCCGTAATATAATCATGACCAAGCAGGACGATTGAACGTCTGCCGAATATCACATTCGTTTTCTCATCGTTAATATTCTGCACGATACTTTTCACATTCGGATATGCTTCTTTTAACGCTTTAACAATCGATAAAAACTCGTTGCGTTTACCGTTCGTAATAAAGACAACCTGCACTTCACTGTCGTCGCTGTTTGAGCGGATAACAATATGTCTCAGCAGTCCCTGATG
>CANRKV010000085.1 GCA_947631305.1 uncultured Jeotgalicoccus sp. | reverse complement strand
TTCCCGAGCAAGAGCGTTTGCTCCGCAATGAGCGTCTGTCATTCCCGAGCAAGAGCGTTTGCTCCGCAATGAGCGTCTGTCATTCCCGAGCAAGAGCGTTTGCTCCGCAATGAAGCTCCGTCATTCCCGAGAAAAGAGCGTTTCCCGCCGCCATCCCCTATTTTTCTGCACACAAGACAAATATTGCAAAATAGGTCTTGTATTCAAATTCACAATCATGGTATAATAAATCTTGTGCAATTCGCATAATATTTACCATGGCCCGTTGGTCAAGCGGTTAAGACACCGCCCTTTCACGGCGGTAACACGGGTTCGAGTCCCGTACGGGTCACTTTTCTTTTGATTAAAAAAACTCTATATAAAATGGTCCCGTGGTGTAGCGGTTAACATGCCTGCCTGTCACGCAGGAGATCGCGGGTTCGATTCCCGTCGGGACCGTCTGATAAAGTCTCCAGCATTTATGCTGGCAGACTTTTTTATTTGTCTGAAAAGTGATACATTTAAAGATGGATAAGTTTACGTACAAAATAATGTACACGTGAAATGAGGGATATCTTAATGGCCAAGAAAATAGTTGTTGTTGATGATGAAAAACCAATTGCAGATATACTTGAATTTAATTTGCAAAAAGAAGGATATGAAGTTCATTGCGCTTACGATGGTAATGATGCACTGGAACTGATCCTCGATATAGTACCGGATCTCGTTCTTTTGGATATCATGCTGCCGGGTATCGATGGCATGGAAGTTTGCCGCGAAGTTCGTAAAAAACACGATATGCCGATTATTATGCTTACCGCCAAAGATTCCGAAATAGATAAAGTGCTGGGTCTTGAGCTCGGTGCGGATGATTATGTGACAAAACCTTTCTCTACGCGCGAATTAATCGCCCGTGTGAAAGTTAATTTACGACGCAATAATGCTGTCAGTAGTAAAGAAGATGAACCGGAAGATAAAAATATATACATTCGGGATATTACTGTTATCCCCGACTCTTATGCGATTAAAAAATTCGGTAAAGATATCGATTTAACACATCGCGAATTTGAGCTGTTTTTATATCTTGCCAAATTCAAATCCCAGGTGATGACACGCGAACACCTGCTGGAAACAGTTTGGGGCTACGATTACTTTGGAGATGTGCGTACAGTAGATGTTACAGTGCGCCGTTTAAGAGAAAAAATCGAAGACGATCCAAGTCATCCGGAATACATCATGACACGCCGCGGCGTCGGGTATTATATTAAAGGTGATGACTAGATGAAGCAGTTTTTAAAAAACCTGCAATCGCTTCAGTTCAAGTTAGTAATGATATACATGCTTCTGATTATTATCGGTATGCAGATTATCGGTCTGTATTTTACTAACAGTCTGGAGCGTGATTTAACGGGAAACTTTAAAAATAATATCGATTCCCAGGTTACTCTGATTGATACACGTATTAAAGAGATCTTCCAGGAAACAGGAGACGATCGTGATCAGATGCGCTCGGAGATTCAAAGTCTGCTGACTGATTACGGCAACCGTCCTGATATTGAAGAAATTCGCTATGTTAATGCGGATAATATTCTCGTTGGAACGAGCAGGATTTCAAATGAATCACTCGTCGGCTCCCGTATTAATGAACCGATGTCACAGGATGCACTGCGGTCAGGCATCGCGAATGATGAAATTTTCGTCAACGTCGATAAAGACAATCAGCGTGTATGGATTTTAAACCAGCCGGTCGTAGTCAATGATGAAGTCGCCGGTGTTATTTACGTTGAGTCAAATGTTGAAAATATATACATGCAGCTCGAAGCGATTAACAATACATTTATTATCGCTACAGTGTTTTCATTAGTAATTACGAGTATTCTCGGTATCTTTGTTGCGCGTACGATTACGAAGCCGATTACAGATATGAGAAACCAGGCACTCCTGATGTCGGAAGGCGACTATACATCACGCGTACAAATTTACAGCGATGATGAAATTGGTCAGCTTGCCGGCAGCTTTAACATTCTCTCAAAAAGAGTACAGGAAGCCCAGGCGAACACCGAGAGTGAGAAGAAACGTCTCGACTCTGTTATTACCCATATGTCGGACGGTATTATCGCCACTGACAGAAAAGGACGTATTCGTATCGTTAACGAAATGGCGGTAGGCATGCTGAACTTAGGCATGCAGTCGGATGAGCTGCACGGCAAAAATATGCTGGAACTGCTGCGCCTGGGTGAAGAGCTCAATCTTGAAGACATTATTCAGGAAGCTAATGACAGTCATTTAATATTTATCGATTCGGCGGATGACTCTGCCACACTCCGCGTCAACTTCTCGACAATTGTTACAGACACCGGGTTTATCAACGGTTATATCGCTGTACTGCATGACGTTACAGAACAGGAACGTATCGATGCGGAACGCCGTGAATTCGTTGCGAACGTATCGCATGAACTCCGCACGCCGCTGACTTCTATGCGCAGTTATATTGAAGCATTACAGGAAGGTGCATGGCAGGATGAAGAAATTGCGCCGAAATTCCTGAGTGTGACACGCGCCGAGACTGACCGTATGGGCCGTCTCGTTGAAGATTTGCTGCAATTATCCCGTATGGATAATGATGCGGAAGAAATCCAGAAAGAAGTAGTGGATTTCAAGCTCTTCATTAACCGTGTGATCGACCGTTTTGAAATGACTCATAAAGAAAATGTTGTTTTCACACGTCATATTCCGGACGCTCCCCTATTTACCGATATTTCAGTGGATAAAATGGGTCAGGTACTGGATAACGTACTCTCCAATGCGATTAAATATCAGCACGGGGAACCGAAACGCGTGGATATTCATTTGAAACAGAATACTTTATATAATCGTATGACTATACGTATAAAAGACTATGGTCTTGGTATTCCGAATAACAAAGTAGATCGTATTTTTGACCGCTTTTACCGTGTGGATAAAGGCCGTGCACGTAAAATGGGCGGTACCGGACTCGGCCTTGCGATTTCAAAAGAAATTATCGAGGCGCATAACGGTAAAATCTGGGCAAACAGCGTAGAAAACGAAGGGACAACTATCTTTATCAACTTGCCTTGTGAAGTGATAGAGGAGGATGAGTGGGATGTATAAAGAATGGATTAAGTCCATCCTGTTAATCGTTATTGTCGCTTCGAGTGCGGTGCTGACATATCTCGTCTGGAGTTATGAACCGGAGTTTTCCCAGATTGATACCACAATCGAAGGAACGACTAATATCGGCCAGGGCGAACGCGTATCATTTGAACAGGTGATGAGTACGTATCAGCTCGTCTGGATACAGGGAGAGAACAATACACAGGGCACCACAGACCCGAGAGCATTAATCGGTATCCGTGAACATCTGGAAGGTTCCAGTATTCAGAATATGAACGTCTATAACAGCTTGAACCGTCTCGATGTCAGAGGAGAAGAAAGTAATGATGAAGAATTTCTTATTATCGATTACTACTCTGATGTCCCTTCAAAATCTCTGTTCCAGATGCTGGGGCTGTCTCATGATTCAACACTCCCCGACTTTACATTCGACCGTATTGTGGTTGATATGAAAGAAGGAAATGTTGTCTTTAACTTAGTCGATGAAAGCCGTTCGAGAGTTGCGGTTGTTGAAACAGATATTAGTGCCGACTTCTTACAAGGCCATGTTGAATCTTACAGCGATATTTTTGAAGCCTACACACCGATTATTACGAATCAGCAGACATCGAATAATAAGACGGCAATTTACGGACCGTCATCACCGGACACGATGAATACGGAACGATTTATGATTACACAAATTAATACCGACGTTATGAACCGTATATTATTTTTAGATTCACCGGCAGAAAGCCCGTCGTCGGGTGACGTATCGATTTACGAAGATGAAAATCATATTGCGACGTACAACACTGATACGTATCAGTACAGTTATACAAATTTAAATGAATCATCATCCTCAAGCGGTAATAATCACCAGACGATTCAGGATATTTACTATTTCTTAAATTCTCATAACGGACTGTCACAGAATAATGTGCTGTTTGATTATGAATCAGGTGAAAATGCAGCGACATTCCGTTCTACTTTAAACGGACGCGTTGTGTTCAGTGAAGGATTGAGTGCGGCGATTACTGTGAAGTACGGAGCAAATTCAGTCTATGAATATACCCGCCCGCTGATACGGACCAACGCGAAAGTATCAGATGAGGAAGAAGTTGAACTTCTGGATATTGAAAATGTCCGCTACCAGATTGCACTGCATGATAATTTTGATCTGCAGAAAGTATCCAAAATTGTGCTCGGTTATGATATGACATATGCCGACGATGAAACGGATCTGGAGTTTATCGACTATACGCCGCAATGGTACGTTAAGTACGACGGTGCATGGATGAAATTCAATGAAGGAGGGCTGTCCTGATGGATTGGAAATTAACTAAATCCCTTTTTATAGCTGCCTTCCTGCTGATGAATTTAGTCCTCATTTATATTTTATATAATGAATCGAATGATGAAGTCAGAGAGCTCGCAGACACGACGAATGTGCTGTCTGAAACGAATATTGATACGGCTGCACTCGACGGGTTTGAAAACGTCGAGATGAAGATTATACTCGGAGATCCGGCAGAGCTCGAACATGAAAATGATATGTCGGAAGAAGATACCCTGCTGACCCTGCCTCTTGATGAGTCGGTCACATTCGCACCGGAAGGTCTGAAGACATACAAAGACAATTCAATTTACAGAGGCGAAGAATACGCTTATGATAAAGTAATGAGCGAACCGGACACGATAGCATTTAATCAGTATTACGAAGGATATCCGATTTTCAGCCACGAAGCAGCACGCCTGTACTTCAGTGAAGAATCAGCGAGCATGACTCAGGGCTATGTGGAAAATATCGAGGAAAG
Organism: uncultured Jeotgalicoccus sp.; assembly: GCA_947631305.1. Classification (GTDB taxonomy): domain Bacteria; phylum Bacillota; class Bacilli; order Staphylococcales; family Salinicoccaceae; genus Jeotgalicoccus. Next base: position 1,822 of record CANRKV010000085.1, on the reverse strand, counting down.
CGACTATGCTGTCGAGCAGAATGTACGCCATCCTAAAGTAATTGTGGAAGAACTTTATCTGCAGGAAAATATTACTGACAATGCAGTGATAGAAAGTGCGACGCTCGGCTACTACATCATACTGGAAGAAGACGACCAGATTATGATGCGACCGAAATGGCAATTTGAAATTACTGATGAGGACATTGAACGCATACTGTACGTCGATGCACTGAGTCAGACAGAAGATATTATTGAAAGAGAGTGAACGGAATGAAGATGAGCGTATTAGCAAGCGGCTCAACAGGCAACAGTACATTCATTGAAACAGAAAAAGGAAGTGTACTTGTAGACGTCGGGCTGTCATGTAAGAAAACTGATGAAACGCTCAATCAAATAGGTAAATCACTCCAGGATGTAAATGCGATATTCATTACACATGAACATGTAGACCATATTAAAGGCTTAAAAGTGATTGCAAAGAAATACGATATACCTATTTATGCCAATGCGAAGACTTGGGATGCTATTGAGCGTAAAGATATTATTATTAAAACAGAACAGAAATTTCACTTCAATCCGCTTGAAGAGAAAGAAATAGCGGGCTTGAACGTCCAGTCGTTTAACGTGTCGCACGATGCGATTGATCCGCAGTTTTACACATTCTCACAGAATAACAAGAAGATATCACTGATTACGGACACAGGCTACGTGTCAGACACGATGAAAGGCATCATTAAGGAAAGTGATGTCTTCCTGTTTGAATCAAACCACGATGTGGATATGCTCCGTATGGGCAGATATCCGTGGAATACGAAACAGAGAATACTTTCAGACGTCGGTCACGTGTCAAACGAAGACGCGGCACATGCGATGAAAGACGTTATAACAAGCAATACAAAACGCATCTATTTAGGACACTTGAGTCTCGATAATAACATTAAAGAGCTGGCACGTATGAGTGTTGAACAGATACTGAATCAGTACGACATCGATACGCACAACGATATAATGATATGCGATACAGATAAGGCAGTTCCGACAGAAATATATCAGCTTTAATAAGAAGACCAAATTGTGAGAAAAACGGCGCAATTTGGTCTATTTTTGTACCTGTTAACAAGTTATCCACAGGTTTGGTGATAAGTTGTGTATAACTGGTATAAAAACGTGGATAAGTGTGTGGAATGTGGGAAAATACATAAAATATGCATGAATCAGCCCAAAAAAAGAGCGGAATCATGCGGTTTAGGGTGGAAAAGTTATCAACAGGCTGTGGATAACACGTGTATAACTAATAAAATTGCAGTAAATATACGAATTTGTCCACAGTTCTGTATAATTGAAGAAAAGACGTTAAAAGTGAAGGTGAAGCAGATGAAACTGACAATGATAACAGTAGGAAAATTAAAAGAAAAATACTGGCTTGATGCAGTAAAAGAATATCAAAAACGGATCAGTAAATATGCAAAAATCGAGCTGATTGAAGTAGCAGATGAGAAAGAACCGAATAATGCGAGTCCGAAAGATCTGGAGCAGATAAAAGACAAAGAAGCAGAGAAGATATTAGCAAAAATAAAAGATACGCAGCATGTTGTAACATTGGAAATTAACGGCAAGCAGTATACGAGTGAAAAACTGGCAGCGGAATATCAGCGCTGGATGAATACGGGGAAAAGTGATGTGGTATTTGTCGTCGGCGGCAGCAACGGCATCGGTGATGCAGTGAAAAAACGAAGCAATCAGGAAATCAGCTTCGGCACCCTCACCTACCCGCACCAGATGATGAAAGTAATGATGCTGGAACAGCTGTTCAGAGTGAATAAGATATTGAGGAATGAAA
>CANRKV010000084.1 GCA_947631305.1 uncultured Jeotgalicoccus sp. | reverse complement strand
TTCAAGCTTAAAATTCTATGATAACAATTTATTCATGCTGATTTCATATCCTATCAGTCTATGATGCGGTTTATTTATGATAACTTTCTCCTTATCATAGGTATGTGCGTGTTATTTTTATTAATATTTGGTTTCGAGTGAAGTGCTAATTATTCTTATTATATTATCCAGACCAGTTTCTAATTCTTCAAATGATGCATATGCATAAGAAAGACGAATGTGATGATAATCAGTCGAATCATAAATATATCCTGGATTAATAAGTACATTTCTCTTAAGTAATTTCAAGAATAGCTCCTTATTAATCACGGGTTCGTTGAATCGTAGCCATATATAAAATCCACCTTTTGATTTTTCCCACGTTGCGATATTTCCGAATTTTTTTGCTAAAATCTTTTCTGTAAATTCTGCTCTTGTTTTTAATTTTTTACGCAGTTCAAATATATGTGTTTCATATAAACCTGAGGATAGCCAGTGTGCTACTATTTCTTGTGAAATAGCACTTGAACCGTAATCAGTCTGCATTTTAACATCTGCTAATCGTTTAATTACCGGCTCAGGCGCTACTACCCATCCTATTCTTAACCCTGGGCTCAAAGTTTTTGATACACTCCCTAAATATAATACTTGACCGGATTCATCAAATGATTTTAACGCTGGGGATGATGATTCCTCGAATAACAGTTCATGGTAAACATCATCTTCAATAATCGGTATTTTTAACTGCTTACATATATCATATAGTTGTTGGCGTTCCTCTACGCTCCAATTATCACCAGTTGGATTATGAAGTGTCGGTGTGCAATAGAAAAGAGATTGTTTTTTTCTTTTTGTATTTCTTAATGTGCTACTCAAGTGGGCATTCCTCTGTACGGATACCATATTCATACCCGCAGATTGAAATGGGTGAATGGAATTTAAGTATGAAGGAGTCTCCTGAAAAAGTATTGATCTTTCTTCAAGTAACCCCAAGGCTATTAATTGGAATGTTTGAAGCGCCCCTGATACTATCAATATATTTTCCGAGCTCGTCTCAATTCCTCTCTTTTTTAAATACTTAGTTAAAATTTCTCGTAATTTTTTACTTCCTTGTGGTTCCGAATATCCAATTGCCCGGGCATCCAAAAATATATCTTTCAAAGATTCTTCAATTTTTTGGGCGGGAAGTAAATCAGGCGATAGTTCACCTGTACTAAGACGTATAATATCATCATTTTGTTCATATTCATTAATAAGCTGGATTGTATGGTAATTCGGTTTATGAATACTCGCTTCAATATGCTGCTGCCAGTTAGGCTGTGATTTACTCAAGAGTATATTCCATGAATTATTTGCCACATATGTACCTGCACCTATTTTTGACTCAATTAATCCATCTGCCTTTAATTCGTCCATAGCAATATTAACAGTACTTCGATTAACCTCTAGTAATTCGGCCAAATGACGTTGCGTCGGAAGTCTTGTACCTACTATCCAATCTCCTCGATCAATTTGTAACCTCATCCATTCGATAATCTGTGTATTAATGGTCAGATGAGAATTTCTGTCCGGCTTCCAATGCATAAAATGACCTCCTTTTTACAAATTGGTTGGATAAAAAACCATCCAATTGGATGTTCTCTTTTACTTTTATCATAGTTAAAGTGTTAATGAAAGGGAGTTGGAAAAATGGAAGCTATTTTACATGGAATTATACTCGCGATAGGTCTGATTCTGCCATTAGGTGTACAAAACATTTTTTTATTTACACAGGGTGCAACACAGCCAAGACTGAGAAATGCTTTACCAGCAACAATTACAGCTGCACTATGTGACACTTTAATGATACTTTTAGCAATATTTGGTTTATCGATTATCGTGCTGCAATTTGAATGGTTAAGAATTGGTTTAATGATATTAGGAATCTTGTTCCTAATATATATGGGGTATTCCATTTGGAAATCTGAACCCGCTACTTCTGTTAAAGGCAACGCTTTATCGGCTAAAAAACAAATTTTATTTGCAATGTCAGTGTCATTACTTAATCCCCATGCGATATTAGACATAATAGGGGTCATAGGAACCAGTTCATTGAACTACATCGGAGCAGATCTTATTCTTTTCACTATTTCTTGTATCACAGTATCCTGGCTTTGGTTTTTAGGATTGATGGTTTCAGGAACGGTTATGAAAAAATTAGATAATCAGCATACTTTAATGACTATTTTCAATAAAGGTTCGGCCCTGTTTATTTGGGGAACGGCCATATATCTTTTAATTGGATTGGTGAAATAAAATTGAACTATCCGGAAATACCGGATAGTTCAATTTCGTTAGTCCTTAAAACTACCTCTAACACGCACTACTTGTGATACGCTTCAGCTTATCACTTTATGATGCGGTTTTCTCTTAACGTTCCACCGAAATTTGTAATAAATAGTTCCTTCTGATTACCGTATCTTCACCTAATTCAACACCCTATAGAAATAACTGACGCCTTTTTAATTCTTTGTCTAGTATTTATAAAACACCATAAAAAACTCATCTATTTGAGATAGTTCACACTATATTTTTATACAGGATATTCACTCAGTTTCTCAATCATTTCATGATATAAAGCATTTGCTTCTTCTTTTCGAGAGATGCCATGAACATTCATTCTGCCATCTTTAAATAAGGTCAGCTTATATTTTTTATAAGTCAATAACTTAACAGATGCACTTGCCCTGATAGTTTTACCGGGCAGCTCCTGATTGAAAATCGATTCGTCGAACCTGAGTGTATATACACTTCCGCAATTAGATTGTACAGTGGCCAGCATATTTTTATTCAATTGTTCATATATCCGATTCTTACAGACCACACAGTCTTCATTCTTTAATTCATCTATATTTATCGTTTGAAAGCCGATTTTAAAAGTATCTACAGTAATGAGCTGCTTGGAAAAACCTTTTCCTGATAAATAACGAATGACTTCAGAAACTTCCATACTGGCAATGAGGGAAATCACAGGAGGAAGTACACCGTTGATTGCACAGCTTTCCCCTGTGGATGGCAGAGTTTCCATCAAACACTTTAAACAAGGTCCTTTAAAATCAATCCCATACACACTTCCCTTACTGCCTACAGCGGCACCATATACCCAGGGGATATCAAGCTTATGACAGGCTTCATTAATCAGAAAGCGAATTTCAAAATGGTCCATACTGTCAATTACAATATCCGGCTGATACTTTCTTAAGATTGCGGAGATGTTACTGGAATTTAATTCTGCATTGATCGCTACAATCTCAACATTACGGTTTATCTGACACAATTTTTCTTTGGCTGCATCAACCTTCATCGTCATATCTTCTGCATCTTTTTCAGTATATAAAGCCTGACGATGAAGGTTGGTCATTTCAACAATATCCATATCGATGATGATGAGTTTACCTGCACCCATACGCACAAGCATTTCAGAAACGTGCGTCCCAAGTGCACCGGCGCCCATCACCATCAGTGTGGCTGACATCAGATTTTTTTGACTGTTCTCTCCAAAGTCATTAAACTTCGTTTGTCTGTCGTATCTTTCCATTAAAGAAACTCCAGTCCTTCAGCAGGACTTGAGGCCTGTGCAGAATACCTAACCGGAATACGTCCTGCATCATAACCCAGTACCCCTGCATCAATTGAAAGCTTCATCGCTTCTGCCATTTTAACCGGGTCTTTGGCATTCGATACAGCGGTGTTTAATAATACCGCATCTGCGCCCAGCTCCATAGCATAGCACGCATCTTTTGGTGAGCCGATTCCTGCATCCACAATAACAGGGATGCTGGATTGTTCTACAATATATCTTAAATTCAATGGATTATTAATACCGCGTCCCGTACCTATAGGAGAAGCGAGCGGCATAATCGCATGAACACCGATTCTTTCGAGTCTTTTTGCAAGCACGACATCGTTTGAAATATATGGACAGACTGTATAACCTTTGTCCAGCAGTATTTGACACGCTTCGTATGTCGCAATTGGGTCTGGCAGTAATGTCTTATCATCACCAATAATCTCAACTTTAATCATGTCACAGACACCCGCATGTCTTGCGATTTCTGCGATGCGTACAGTTTCTTCCACTGTTTTCGCCCCTGCTGTATTCGGAAATGTCGTGTATTTTCTTAAATCAATATTTGCCAGCGGGTTGGGCAGGTCTTTATCAAATAAGTTCATACGTCTGACAGCGAAAGTCAGCACTTCTGTACCTGACGCTTCAATTGCTGCGGCCTGTATTTTCTCATCTGAGAACTTTCCAGTACCTAAAAATAGTCTTGAGTTAAATTTTAAATCCCCAATTTCTAACATATTATCCGCCTCCTACAAATTCTAATAATTCAAGTCGATCATTATTTTTCACTGCTTGTTGTTTAAATACACTTTTTTTAATCAATTCCCCATTGTGTTCCACTACAATACGATTATCATCTACATCCAGGTGGTCCAGCAGGGTAGCTATGGTAATATCCTTTTCAAAATAATGGAGTTCTCCGTTAACGGTGCACTGCATATTATTTCATCCTTTCAAGTGATAGATTTTTAAGTACTGCGACAGCTGGGAAATGTATTAACCACATTACAATGTCTAAGCAATGTAGCATTTGCTTACATCAAATTTAATATTTTCCATTCTTCTTTTAATCTGGTGATTTGATTGGGTGATGCATCCATAAGTGCAGAAATTGCCGAGATACCACTGAAACCTGCCGGTAATTGATTGATAGTTGTTGAATTGATACCTCCAAGTGCAACGACAGGAATATCATAAGACAGTGCATCACGTACTTCTTGATGTGTACGCGGCGGCAAAGATTTCTTTGAACTCGATTCAAATATATGGCCGTATAATACAAAGTCGAGATGATTGTCCTGTGCTTTCTTGACAGATTCAGGTGAATGAGCAGACATGCTGACTGAAATATCCGGATGTTCTTTTTTATACGTTAATGCAGTTGGATCGTTTTCTCTAAAGTGGATGGCAGTTAAACGAAAAGATTCCAGCAATTTAGTCGAAGTATGAATGATGATTTTTTCTTTGGGAAAACCTGAATGAATAAGCTGACAAAGGAACGATGATAACTCGTTGTCGGACATGGGTGTACGAAGTAAAAGATAATCGATACAGGATGAAATCGTATTGAAATGAATAATATCCTTGGAAATTAATATCTTAAAATGTGTAATTGCAATAAGCATTATGTCACCCCTTAACATAAAAAAAAGCGCTGTTTTTCTATATAGAAAAACAGCGCAAGTATGTATCAACATATATTACTTAAATTGCGCCACTTTCCTACGTCAGTATGAACTGCATCAGGTTCCCGGAATCCTAAAGTTTATACTTTAATCTCAGCCTTTTTCAAAGACACTTCCAGTGGTCTTAACTATTTAATTTTCCACTCAATAACTTTATGGTACTTTATAAATTTTAATATTGCAAATACAGTTAATTTTCATTACTTATTCTTCATGATGCGATTTATTTGATGTTACAGGTGGTTTGGCTATCGTTATTGGCGGAGTTACACTTGTACTTACTGCGAAAGGTTTAGCAATGGCTGGCGCTTTTATCGGCGGATTATATACAGCTGGTTATGCTATAGGGTAAGGAAGGGCGTACATCCAAAATTAAAACAGAACGGAGTGTTAAAATGAATTTAGATAACAAAGTTTACCATCTAAACAATTTACAAAATGAATTAACTCTTGATGAGCTGCATGATTGTTCAGGTGGCCTTGCAATTACGATTATGGGTGTAACATTTGTAGGTTGGAAAGCCGCTGGTATAATTGCGGCTGGTGTAACAACATTATCTGGAGCAGCGGCGTTAGGTTTCTAGAACGGATCTAACAATCCTTAATAGTTTAGGAAAACAGCATTTTGAATATGGTACATAAAATGTTATTCTGTATCATATTCAAAAGGATAGTAGCAAATCTGAGGTAAATAAATTTACTTTTCAGAGATAAGCAACATAGGTTGGCAAACAGAAGATAATGCTGCTTAGGGTAATGTAAATGGAGGGATTTAAATGATTGAAGTATTTGGGAAACAATACCAGTTAGACACTTTAATATTCTGTACTATCTTTATTTTTAGTGTAGTAATAATTTTCTTGAACATTTTTTACTCCCTGAAATTCGGAACTGAGATAGTGAATTTGAATATGGGAGCTGGTGTTGTTTTAATCATTTACTCTGGTTTTAACTTGTACATCAAATGACGCTAGAATAATTCTAAAGTAACATCAGGTAATCAAAAAACAAAGATCTAAGGCCAGCAAAGCAAACTGTTGGTCTTATATTGCGTCGATGAGAAGTCTATTTTGTACAGTGTAATACCACTGAATGAGTTTTCAAAAGATTGTTGTACGCTACGGTAAAGCGACTTTGCGCAATCTTGATGTGACTGCTAAACCAAAGTAGACCATTTTCGCTGAATAGACTCCGGCAGAAATCGACACTGAGGTGAACCAACTGGTATCCAAATCAATCATAATTGATGAAGTCGTCGATATTTATCAGTCATGGGGATTTGAAAACCCAGACCTTTTTATATTGTCCGATAAGTTTTTAGAAAATGTTCAAGATTACCACAGAAAAATGAAAGGAGTTAAACAAATGTTAGATAATACGGACATGCAGATCTTAGATGAACTATCCAATCGTATCACCTCATGATGCGAACTATTTATGGTAATTTTCATTCCTCAATATCTTATTCACTCTGAACAGCTGTTCCAGCATCATTACTTTCATCATCTGGTGCGGGTAGGTG
>CANRKV010000083.1 GCA_947631305.1 uncultured Jeotgalicoccus sp. | reverse complement strand
ATCACAACGTCTGTCAGCAGCAGTCTGACAGAAGAGACGTATGATTTAATTAATCCGGAGAGCAAAATTACGACGGTTTATAATTTTGTCGATGAATCCCGTTTTAATACAGACAACAGATCAGCAGTTAAAAAAGAACTTAAAGAAAAATTAAATATTCCCGCCAGTGCTAAAGTACTGATGCATACTTCGAATTTCAGAAAGATTAAAAATGTGGATGATATCATCCACACTTTCCATGAAACTGCGAAAGAGATCGACTGTCACTTAGTTCTTGTCGGTGATGGTCCCGATATGTACAGCATTAGAGAACTTGTTACAAGTCTTGATATAGAAGACCGCGTGCATTTTGCCGGTCAGCAGTCGGACGTGAGTTCCTATTACAAATTAAGCGATGCCTTTTTACTGTTAAGTTCGAAGGAAAGCTTTGGCCTTGCAATGCTTGAAGCGATGTACTGCGGTGCGATTCCAATCGGTTCGACAGCAGGCGGCATTTCTGAAGTCATTAAGCATAATGATACGGGCTATGTCGTTGATATCGGCGATTACAAACAAGCAGCAGAGCACTTAATTAAATTATTTAATGATGATGCACTGTACGAACAAATGCAGGAAAACATGCTTAAAGATGTGAAAGTGCGCTTTGACATGGACAGCATCGTTACAGAGTACGAAAATTTATATACTAAGCTTTTGGCAGGTGCAGATAATGACGGAACAAAATCTATTTAAAACAGGCGCGAAAATTATAGAGTGCTTTGAAGAAAATAATTACGAAGGATATTTTGTCGGCGGGGCAGTGCGTGATTACACGCTCGGCCGTGCAGTCAGCGATGTCGATATTACGACGAATGCACTTCCCGATGAGATTGAGTCTTTATTCGAAAAAACAATCGATGTCGGCAAAGAACACGGCACGATTATTGTCCTGATGGACGATCTTCCGTTTGAAGTAACGACGTATCGTGTCGAAGGCGAATATACCGATCACCGCAGACCCGATAATGTATTTTTTACTCAGCATCTTAAAGAAGATTTAAGCCGCAGGGATTTTACAATTAATGCGATGGCGATGACTGCGGATATGGAATTATACGATCCGTATGACGGCATTAGAGATCTTGACAGCAGGATGATAAACACAGTCGGCACTGCTGCAGATCGTTTTGGTGAAGACGCGCTCCGCATGCTCCGGGCAGTCCGCTTTATGTCACAGCTTGATTTTAATTTAGCGGATGATGCGAAAGATGCGATTAGTCTGCATGCTGAAATGCTGGATTACGTTGCGGTTGAGCGAATTACTGCAGAGCTTGAAAAATTGTACCGAGGTATTAATGTTAAAAGTGCGAAGGACATGATTGAAAGAACAGGACTGAAATCACATATGCCGTTCTTTAAACACATTGATAAAGAACAATATATAAAATCATCAGCACAGTCACTGGAGCAGGAAGCTGTAATACATATATATAATAACAGTGAGCTCTCTGGACATTTGAGTGCACTTAAACTGTCAAATCGTCAAAAAACGACTATCAAGCAGTCATTGAAACTTCTGGACGATTTAAAAAGCGATATGCACATCAAACTCGTCGCATATCGTTATGAGACGGACATTTTAACCGGCGTAAATGCTATAATTAACAGTAACGAACTGCTCAGTACGAATCATAAAGAACATCTGCAGTCAGCAATCGATGCCGAGCCTCGTCTCGTGATACAAAATAGAAACGAACTCGCTGTCGACGGCAATGCTTTAATGACAGCTTTAAATGCACGAGGGGGCCCATGGCTCCGGAAATGTCTGGATACGATTGAACGGGAAGTACTTTTAGAGAATATAAAAAATAATGAATCAGAAATAATTAATTGGGTGAGTTCACATGTCAAAAACGAAGACGGAAATATTGTCTTTACTGATGGAAGGTAATTATTTATCGGGGGCCCGGCTCGCAGAACAGCTCGGCGTCTCACGGACGGCTGTCTGGAAAAATATTCAGCAGCTGAAAATGGACGGCTACAATATTACAGCCGTCACGAATAAAGGTTATAAGCTTGTTGAGTCTTCCGGCAGAATAAATGAATCGCTGCTTGCCGGTACTATAGAGAAGTCGGGTCTGTTAGACCAGCTGGTTTATAAAAAGACGATTGACTCCACACAAAATCATGCATTCAGGATTTTAGACCAGTATGATGGTAATATAGTAATTGTGAGTGGCCAGCAGACTGATGGCCGCGGCCGCTTTAAACGCGAATGGCTGTCGCCGGACGAAACAGGGCTGTATATGTCTCTAGTGCTCCGCCCCGGTATCAGCAATCAGAATATGATTGTATTTAATTTATTTATCTCTCTGGCGATCAGCGAAGCAATTCGCGAGTCAACAGGGCTTAAGAGCGGCATTAAATGGCCGAATGATATTTTTATTAACGATAAAAAAGTGTGCGGATTTTTAACAGAAGTCATCAGTGCGGACAATATAGTGGAAACTATTGTTTGCGGTATCGGCATTAATATTAATCCATCAGCTGTGACCGAAGCTCTCGGCACGGCGACAACGATAACCGGTGAACTTAAAGACACGGAATTTGATGTGAATCATTTTATCGATGTGCTGTTTAAAAAAATAGAGTATTACTACGACAAGTTTTTAAGTGAATCGTTCAGCTCGATTAAAGATAGATGGCTCGAACAGGCAATTATTTTTAACCGCGAACTGACAATAACTACTGTCAAAGAAAAACTGAGAGGCAAAGCTCTCGACATTACTGATGAAGGATACCTGGTCATTCTGGACGGGGACCACAACATACATAAGGTAATCAGTGCCGATATTGAAATTTAACTTGGTGATATAATGTTAAATAAAACATTCGCAGTCGTCGATCTTGAAACGACTGGAAACAATTTGGAAAAAGATAATATTATTCAATTAAGTATTGTGTTCGTACGTAACTTTAAAATTACAGGACAGTACAATACTTTTTTAAGTGATGAAACAACTGTGTCACCGTTTATACGCGAACTGACGAATATTTCTTCAGATATGCTGATTGGTGCACCGAAGTTTAATGACGTTGCCGGCGATATTAAAAGCCAGCTGGAAGATGCGGTTTTCGTTGCGCATAACGTCGATTTTGATTTAACATTTTTACAGTCTGCATTTAAATCAGCAGGGCTGTCCTACAATCCAGTGCATACACTCGATACGGTCGAACTCGTCCGTATTTTTCTGCCGTCTGTTGCCGGCTACCAGCTTCATTTGGTCGCAGAACATCTTGGTATAGAACTGTCACAGGCGCACCGTGCGGATGAAGATGCCTATGCCACGGCTGAAGTACTGATTTTTATCATCAAAAAAATGATTGATACACACCGTGAAACCCTGATAAAAATTTATCACTTATCTAAATCAATGCGGACAAATTTAACAGACCTGGTTTTCTCAATATTAAACCGGTATTCAGACGATAACGATGAGAATATTATCAGTTTCAACCAGTTTTATATTAAAGATACGGAAGTCACTCATAAAAACATTGACCCCGTCAGTGTGCATGATCTTTATCATAAGTATTTAAGTATTACGGATAACGAGTACCGTGAAGATCAGTACAAGCTGGCCTTATTAATTTACGATTCGCTGGTCGACGAAAATTACCATGCGATTGAAGCGTATACCGGGCTTGGTAAAAGTGATGCGTTTTTAATCGCCGCACTCAGCTACTATTCAGCATATGACGGCCAAGTGGTCGTATCGACATCTCGTAAAATCCTGCAAAATCAGCTGATTGAAGAGTCGCTGATGCGTCTCAGGAAAGTCGTGTCATACGACACGCCGTTTGCGCTGTTAAAAGGCAGATTGAATTACGTCGATTTAAACGCCTTTACTGCGCTGCTCGGACTCGATGATACGAATCCAGAAATATGCTTTCTTAAAATGCGCATGCTTATCTGGCTGATTGAAACAGAGACAGGCGATTTGTCGGAAGTTAATCTGCGCGGGCCGGAGAAGTCTTATTACGAAACAATGCTGATTCAGGCAGGGGATAAAAAGCACCATTTTTACTTTAAGCGTGCATTATTAAACGCTAAGAAAGTGCCGATTATCGTTACCAATCATTACTTTTTAAATGACTGCCTGAATAGTCTTGAAGGTATACAGGCTTTAATTATCGACGAGGCCCACCAGCTGAAGCAGGCGCTCGATATGAAAGAACGCCGGACGTTCAATTATCCGGAACTGAAGTTCTTTATCGGACAGGTAGGGCTGATTAATCAGGACAGGCTCCTTAGCCAGTACAGTAAAACAAACAGTGCAGTGTCCCTTTATCTGCTTGAAGATATTGTCATTAATTTAAATAAAAATATCGATATTCTGTTCCAGCAGGTCTCCCGTAAAAAACTCGATGAGTCTTTGGAGACACTGGACAGTCTCGTCAAATACACCGATATGTTTTTAAGTACGATACGCGGTACTGATAATTATCAGGCGCTGTACAATCATATGCACTATTTTGATGCATCGCTTAAAAATCTGCGCTATGCGCTTGCATATGATGATTACCATATAAAGAGCAGCAAAAACTTCCAAAAAACTGAAGTGACGATACGGACAGATGTGCTCGACACACTCGCCGACGCACTCAGATCCATTCCGTGCCAGATTCTCCTGTCGGGAACGCTTGAAGTGCACGACAGCTTTAAGCATTTAAAATACTGGTTCGGTGACTATGACTTTAAGACGACAGTAATGAATAACACTGAAATGTACAATGATATCAAGCTCTTTATTCCGAATGATATCAGCAGCTACGATCCGAAAGACGACAATTATATCGTTGATATTCTCGATTATATTGCGCTGTATTTAAGTGAGACGAACTCGAAGCTCATCGTGATATTTTCAAATTATGAACTGCTCGATAAAGTTTACAGTTTCACAGAAGATATCGAATTGTTCGAACAGATTCCAGTACTTCGGCAGTCCCATAACTCGAATAACGAGAAACTGCTCAACCAGTATAATCAGCTGAGCCAGTGTCTTCTTTTAGGTACGTATACATTTACCGAGGGCATTAACCTCGTCAGCGATAAAGATAAAACGCTGATGCTGACAAAACTGCCATTCCCTGTGCCGAAAGGCGACAGTTTCAGAGACTTTTATACGACGGATCTGCCTGAAGCCGTAATTCATTTCAGACAAATTATCGGCAGAGTCAAACGCAGCAGTGAAGATAAAGGCGTCGTACTATTATTTGACGACAGAATTATGACTAAACCGTATAAAAATGCATTTTTAAAATATTTCCCTGAAGAAAATGTCATTCATGACACGAGAGAAACTTTTAAAGCGCTGCTTTTTGGTCTATAATAAGGAAAACATAATTGTTAGGAGCCTGCAGCATGGAATTATCAAAAAAGGTAAAGTCGATTACACCCAGCCAAACGATAGAAATCACTAATACTGCAAGACAATTAAAAGCACAAGGCGTAGATGTTATCAGTCTGTCGGCAGGAGAACCTGATTTTAACACTCCGGACGAAATTATCGAGGCTGTAAATGAAGCTGCAAAAGCAGGACATACTAAATATACAGCATCTGCCGGTCTTCCTGAATTAAGAGAAGCAATCGCCAAAAAAATGCAGCGCGATAATAATCTGACTTACGAACCGACTGAAGTTTACGTCGGCAACGGCGCTAAACAGGTGCTGTACAATATATTCCTTGCAACGCTTGATCAGGGGGATGAAGTCATCGTGCCTTCACCATACTGGGTCAGCTACACGGAACAGATTAAAATGGTCGGCGGTGAACCGGTAATTGCATCCACGACAGAAGAGACTCATTTTAAATTAACACCTAAACTCTTAAAAGCGCACATTACTGAAAAAACTAAAATGCTTGTCTTAAATACTCCGAATAACCCGACAGGATCGGTCTATTCAAAAGAAGAACTTCAGGCGCTTGCCGACGTTCTTGCAGAAACAGATATTATTATCGTCGTCGATGAAATTTACGAAGTGCTTACATATGGTGAGCCCCAGGTATCCATCGCGTCATTAAATGATAAAATTAAAGCGCAGACGGTGATTGTTAACGGTGTCAGCAAGTCTCACTCAATGACAGGCTGGAGAGTCGGTTACGCCTGCGGTGATGCTGAGTTAATCTCTGCACTCTCATCACTGACATCGCAGTCTACTACAAGTGTTGCAGAGCCCGCACAGTACGGCGCAATTGCAGCATACAGTATGGATTCACAGAATACTGAAAATTACAGAGCGATATTTGAACGCCGACGCGACAACGCGTATGCACAAATTCAAACATTACCTCACGTTACCTGCATTAAACCGGAAGGAGCATTTTATCTGTTCCCTCATATGCAAAAATGTGCAGAAGCGTGCGGCTACGAGACGGTGGATGAATTCGTCAAAGACGTTCTCCGCGAGAAACATGTTGCCTTTGTTCCGGGCTCGGGCTTCGGCACACCGGAATACGCAAGAATCAGCTATTCGCTGAATGAAGAAACATTTAACGAAGCAATTTCACGAATTAAAGAATTTATTGTAGAAAAAACTCAACTTTAAGGATGTATTAAGATATGAAAATCACTATTAACCAGGCACCACAATATACAGGACAGGAAGTCACAATCGGCGGCTGGCTTCTGCAAAAACGCGGCAGCGGGAAACTTCAGTTTCTGCAGCTCCGTGACGGTACCGGCTTTATGCAGGGCGTCGTTGTTAAAGCTAACGATGAAGCATTATTCGATACAGCTAAAGGCTTAAATCAGGAAACGTCAATGTACGTTAC
>CANRKV010000082.1 GCA_947631305.1 uncultured Jeotgalicoccus sp. | reverse complement strand
AGTATGAAAGGCTGTCCTTATGACAACGCTGTGGCTGAAACCACGTTCAAAGCGATGAAAACTGAATTTATTAACCAATATGCTTTTATATCATTGAAACAGTTAAACATCGAACTATTCGACTATGTAAACTGGTATAACAATATTAGACCCCATGGGGCATTGAATTATCTCACGCCAAAGGAGTATAAAGAAAACTTCTATAAAAACTGTCTAATATTCTGTTGACATACCATAAGTAATATTGCAATGTTTTAATAGAGCCACCTTGTCTAATAAAATTAGTTGCAGCTGTATGCCTGAAGTAATGGAAGGTAACATGCTGCTTAACCCCTGCTCTCTGTGCTGATGTTAGTAGTGCTTTTTTTAATGAGCCATACTTTAATAGCCTGCCCGTGTTCGTCAAAAAGAATCTATTATGATTTCTAGGAAAACTCTTTCTATTTATTTCCAATAACTCACTCATAAGTTTCATTGTTTCTTTCGAGACGGGAACACTTCTATATAAATTATTTTTAGTCTCGTTGAATGTAATGATTCCTCTATCAAAATCTACATCATCCTCTGTAAGTGCTAGAATCTCTCCTATCCTGCCATAACTCTCCAACATGACATAAATGCCTGTGAGTAGTCTCAAGTCTGTGTAGTAGCGCTTATCGAGTGTCTTAACCAACTTCTTCAATTCAGATGCTTTAATAACTTTTGGTTTCTTCTTTTGATATTTCAACTGTTCAATACTTCTAAATACATCATGCTCTTCAGTTAGATAACCTAGTTCTATTAGAACTGTATAAATGCCTTTACACATTGCTAAGTAGGAGTTCACACTTCGAGGGCTAAACCTATCTTGTCACTTCGTCTTGGGTCTCCTCTGTAATGCACCTTGTCATTTAACAAATAATCTAAAAAATCATAAGCATCTTCTTTTGTTATTGTTTTGACTTCACAATCATCAAAATAATAAATGAGTTCGTTCATTACTTTCACATAGTTGTCCGCTGTCACTTTGGATTGAGTTAATTCTTTTTGTTCATATACTATTTTCTTCGCTTCTGAGAATGTAATATTACTCTTATTTTTTGTGATTTTCTTCTTAAAGACACAAAAAGCCACCTCCATCGTTTTATTGATGAAAGTGGCAAACTATAAAAATCTATGCAACATCTACTTTAAATGGGCATCATTGTGCGACCATTACTATAGTGTTTTTATGTCAAAATAACTATGTGAATAATTCACAATGTATAGATGAAACCATTGGTACTACTCCGCCAGTCTCATTACTTCTCTAGCGATCATCACTTCTTCATCCGTTGGAATTACTAAAACTTTGACCGGTGAATATGAATGGCTGATTGTCGCTTCAATACCGATTGTTTCGTTATTCGTTTTCTTATCCAGATAAACCCCCATGAATTCGAGGCTGTCTAAAACTTTTTCACGTATGAGTGCAGAGTTCTCCCCTACGCCTGCTGTGAAGATAATCGCATCAACACCGCCCATGCGTGCAGCGTATGAGCCCATATATTTATGGATGCTTGAACTGAATACTTCAACTGCAAGTTCAGCGCGTTTGTTGCCCTGCTTTGCTTCATCGGTAATGTCCCTAAGATCACTCGAAAATCCGCTGACTCCGAGGAGTCCGGATTCTTTGTTCAGCACGTTCAATACTTCAACCGCGCTTTTATCCGTTTTTTCCATTATGTACGGTATTAATGACGGATCGATGTTTCCTGATCTTGTCCCCATTGTCACACCTGCTAAGGGCGTAAAGCCCATTGACGTATCCAGTGATTCGCCGGCTTTCACTGCAGCTATACTTGCCCCGTTACCGAGGTGGCAGCTGATCAGTCTCAGTTCTTCAATAGGACGTTTTAACAGTTCACTTGCCCGGCCTGTCACATATTTATGACTCGTACCGTGGAAGCCGAATTTACGAATACGGTAGTCGTTATAATATTTGTAAGGCAGGCTGTATAAATACGAGCTTTCCGGCATCGTCTGGTGGAATGATGTATCAAATACTGCAACGTGCGTTACAGACGGCAGCAGTTCCATCATCGCCTCTATGCCCATTAAGTTAGCCGGGTTGTGAAGCGGTGCAAATTCAGCCAGCTTATCAATTTCCCTGATGATTTCATCGTCGATAATTACAGCTTCGGTAAATGTTTCCCCGCCGTGCACCACACGGTGTCCGGTGCCTTCTATCTCATCGATAGATTTAATAATATTCTTTTTGACCAGTGCTTCCAGCATTATATTAACTGCTTCTTTATGATCTTTAAAGTTTCTTTCAAGCGTTTCGCGTCCGCCTTTATATGCGAGTGTGAATTTTCCACGACCAAGTCCAATTCTCTCGACTAAGCCGCGGGCAATTTCAGTTTCTTCAGGCATAGAGAACAGTTCAAATTTAAACGATGAACTGCCGGCGTTTATCGCAATAATTTTTGTCATGGTATTATCACTGCTTTCCGCTGTATTGTTCATGCCAATCGTTCAGCTGACGTAAAAACTCCTGCATTTTCTGAGCATTTTTAAAATCAGGTACATCGCCAATCAACACTTCGTTGTTCACAAGCGGCGAGAATCCTTTTTTCAGTACAATAATTGATTTGCGCTGTTTTTCCGTTTTAAAGATTGTTGCCGGTAAGTTTAAGAACATCAGCAATGTTGCATCTTCGGAAATATATTTTTTAATCGTGTCATTATTTTCTTCAAGCATATTAGACGGTACGATAAACACACCTAAGCCGTCATCTTTCAATAAGTTCATGCCCGCTTCAAGCATAAGCAGGTGTGCGTAGCTCTGACCTTCTGAAAATGCAGTTTTGTAATCCACTGCAGGGAGCGGATAATAACCGACCGGAAGGTCTCCGATTGCAATTTCTGCTGACGGAATTCTGCTCGGCTCAATGACGTTCTGCGGGTGAATGTACATCGGTACTTTTAAGAACTCGCATAAGTTTGCATTAATTTCTGCGAGTGCCGGGTCCACTTCAACACCTGAAAGGTTTACATTGTCGACCATTTCTTTAACTGTCATTGCAAGGTGTCCCGTGCCGCTGCCGATATCCATCAGTTCCGTTTCTTTGCCGGCAGTGAATAAATCGATAATGTGCGCGACTAAGTAGCCGATTGCATCCGGAGTCAGCTGGTGATTGCTCTGTACAGGTTCTTCTTTCACCTGATACAGGTAAGCAAACTGGAACGCTTTTCTGAGGTCACTCATTGAACCTTCTGCATTAATCTGCAGCAAGCTTTCCCCTAATGCTTCCAATCTTGGTTTTTCATCATTTTTAACAATCTCATCTATTCTGTTAATCAGTTCTTCATATACTTGTTCCATCGTAGTTTTAGCCATTAATATCCCTCTTTAAACAAAATATGGACTATCCATAATAGGATAGTCCTAGTTAACTAATTATATTATATCACTATCGCCGCTTCAAACACTTAACATCGGCTTTACTGGAAAGTTCGGTCCGACACGTGCCTGATTTCTTCTTTTTCCTGTAATTTACGTTCAGTGTGCGGATGCATTTCACTCTTAATTACATCCCCGTATTCTTTGTACTTATTATTAACCGCATACGTATCAGCGATAAAGTCATGCAGTCCGATTTTTGAGTCGGTAAATAATACTGCAAGGTACGGCAGATACAGCAGTGCATTCGAAATGACTCTGCCGACTGTTTCTCTGAAGAATACCTGACTGAATGTCAGCTTCGTGCCTTTTGCTGAGATGACACTGATGCCTAAAATCATTTTGCCTAATGTCTGCTTAAGAAAATAAGTCATCAGTGTAAAGTAAATGAAGTACAGCAGTGTCGTTGAAATGTTTTCAATCGACAATGCTTCAATTCCGAAGTAGACGTCTCTGACTTCAAGCACCGTTAAAATCGGTACGATTGTCAGCTGCGCCACTGCCCACAGCACGATAATATCTATAATGTAGCTGATGAATCTCGGGAAAAAGGAAGCATGTGTCATATAATCCAGCTGCTCTATATAATCGGTATCTTTTCTTACAATTCCGTTATTCTCTTCCATCGAAATTCCTCCTTATTCATATAGATACATCGGCTCTGCGCCCTGACGGTTGTTGATCAGTTCCTGAACCATTTTCACTTCTCCGCCGCCTGTAATACTTTCAATAGCATTTTGGATTTTAACACCGAACGGGAATGATGTTGTTTGTACGCCGCCGATTTCCACTACTTGCGGAGTGCCGCCGACTTCTTCTTTCAATGCATTAAGTGCATCGTCAAGGTAACCCTGCTGGTCAACAAGACCATTTTCAATCGCTTCCCCGCCGAGGTAAATTCTGCCGTCAGCAAGTTCTCTTACCTGTTCTTCAGACATGCCGCGTCCGTCTGCAACAACATCAATGAAATCCTGGAACATCGTATCGACGATGCTCTGCAGGTAATCCTGCTCTTCGTCAGTTGCTTCGCGTGAAGCGGACATCATGTCTTTCATTTCACCGCTCTTATACACATCGTAAGAAATTCCGACATTTTCAGCGAGCTCAGTGTAGTTCATGCTCTGCATAATGACACCGATTGAACCGGTGATTGTTTCATCAGTAGCAAAAATCTGATCAGCCGGTGCTGAAACATAATAGCCGCCTGACGCTGCCATGTTGCCCATCGAGCTGTAGATTGTCTTGCCGCTTTCTTTAATTTCCATTAGATATTTATGTATCTCTGCACTTTCGAAGACTCCGCCGCCCGGTGAATTAACATTGAGCAGTACTGCGCTGTATGTATCGTCAGCTGCAATATCTTTTAATGCCTGGATTGTCATCGGGTGATCATAGCCTTCTGTAGCGAACATGCCGCTGCCGGTAGTTCCTGTATCCTGAATAACACCTTCAAAGTTTACAACAGCAATTTTATTGCCGGCGTCCCCCTCTTCAAGAACCTGGCTCATCGGTTCATTTGCACCTGAAAATTCATTGAACATATCTTCCCAGTCACTCGCCCACAGCGACGTCATAAATGACGTACCGAGACCGAGGATGACCAGCGCTATTGCTGAGACTAACGCGATAATTCTTTTCATGAAACATCCTCCTATTTTAAAAGTCAGTTTTATGATAACACTTTTTCTGATGTGTTTCGCCCGGCAGCATGGATTTGTTTATATCAATTTTATGGCATTCGTAACATGTATTAGAAATAGAAAAAGACATCCGGAGATGCCTTCATTAATTAAAGTGTTGTGCCTTATATTCCATTTCTTCTCTTTCTGTTAAAAGACCGGTAGCGATACCGATACTTCCGTCTTGTGATTTCCATATGACGTTATGTACCTGCACAGCATTCGTAAAATCGCCCCGCTGCCATGCAGATAATGTTTCTATGTAAAAATCTTTATACTGATAAACAGATTCCTCTGCCGTTGTAAGCATGTTGTTAATACGCTCTTCCGTAATTTCCAAACTGCCCCACTTCACCTGAGCTTTAACTTTCTGATGTGTCATTTTATGAATATCATCAGAGAATTTCCATTCCGAAGGCTTTCCTTCTGCTGTTTCAGTTTCATCAAACTCGATTTTTTTATCAGTTTCCAAAAGACGCTGAATCTCGCCGTCCGGATCAACTGATGATTCTGTCTGTTCATTCCCTGCGGTATTGCCGTAGTCTGTATAAATAAAATAAATTATACCTGCCGTCAGCACAATCGCAAGGATGATTAGAAAAACAGTCACCGCTATTTTCATCTCTTTCTTCAAGAACTCCCCCCTTTCATATTTAGTCATACTCAGCATTCGGCCATGCATAAAATGACTCACTAGTATATAATTTGAAATAATCATATTAATAAGTTTTTAATGGAAGGCAGAATCACTGATTTTAGCAATAATTTCCTGCCTTTCCAATATTGTCTGAAATTTAAATGGATAAATGAATTACTTTGATATAGGAGTACGTTAAATATGACAAATAACACTATTTATTTCTTTGAACCAAACAATAAGAATTCAAAAAAGATCGTAAGTGATCTCGAGAATCTTTTTGCAGATATCGGGATTAAAGCTGTTGAAAATTGTAATGATGCGAGCATCGTTGCATCCATCGGAGGAGACGGCGCGTTTTTACAGGCAGTCAGAAAAAATGATTTTAGAAACGACTGCATGTACATTGGCATCGGTATTGAAGAGAAAAACTATATGTACGTGGATTTTAATTACCATAATCTGTCGGAAATCAGACAAACGTTTAAGCTGAATAACTTCGAAACGCGCAGCTATCCTGTAATTGAAGTAAAGGTAAACAACAATCAGACTAATTACTGTCTGAATGAATTTACGCTGCGTTCGAGTTTAGTCCGCACGATAAAAATGGATCTTTACATAGAAGACTTTCTGTTCGAGCACTTTAACGGTGACGGCATTGTGATATCAACACCGACGGGCTCCACGGGCTATAATAAATCGCTTGGCGGTGCTGTCGTTGATCCGCTGATCAATGCGATGCAGGTCACGGAACTCGGCAGTGTAAACAACAATAACCACCGTACACTCGGTACGAGTTTCCTGTTATCAAAAGAACGTCCAATCACACTCGTTATCGACCAGTCTGACGACTACTATCCGATTATGAGTATGGATAATGAGGCGCTAAGCGTACAGAACACTGAAAAAGTCAGTGTCAGATTAAGCGATAAAAAAATTAATACTATCAGACTTCACAACAATACATTCTGGCATAAAGCACAGAGAAACTTCCTGTAAAGGCGGCAGCATAATATGACAAAAGAATATGATTTACATACAATTGCCAAAAATACGCTGCGCCCAAGGAAGCTCGCGAGAAACGGCAAAGCGGGATACGTTGCCTCCGCCCTGCTTACTCTGGATGACAATGTT
>CANRKV010000081.1 GCA_947631305.1 uncultured Jeotgalicoccus sp. | reverse complement strand
CCGACTTTAAAACCCGGAGGCAGATGTGTTTCAATTGTCTCCCATGTTTTTAAAAAAGCTGCTTTCCATTTCTCATCAATATTTCCGACGTACTCATCAAAAGTCATTATTATCCCCGCCTTTTATTAATTACTTCTATTATAGTCGTTAAACTTTAAATGAAAACATAAAAATACCCGGGATATTTCCCGGGTATTATCATTATTTAGTACTTATTTTCTGTAATCGTTCTCGTCTACATCCAACTCTTCACGGCGAACTTCTTCAGATACATGTTCAACGTCTTCATGTTTTTCTTTTCTAATTGTAACTTCTTCATTTACAACATTTTCTTTTTCAACGTTGACGCGTTCTTCGTTAACCGGGATACGGACTTCGTCCACATCATCAGCGTCCTCAAATCCGCCTCTAGCCGGTACATCGTCAACTGGGTTCCGCTCAATAACAACTTCTTCACGTTCTACAGGGATATCAAATTCCTGTCTGTCTGTTTCAACGTGTTTGTCGACTTTTACTTCACCAGTCTGAACGTTTTCTTTATCAACGTTCACACGTTCTTCACGCAGCTGAATTCTTTCTTCTTCAGTCAGACCATCTTCACGGTCAACTGCACGTGCATCGAGTTCAGGATCCGTATCCGCATTATAGTTATTATTTACAGCACCGCCTGCGAGACCGGCGTCTGCAGCATCAGCTCTGTTATCATAATCGTAAGTGTCACGTGTTTCACCGTAATTCATAGCACTGTCTGAGGCGTTGTCCGGCGAATCAACGTAAACTAATACTTCACCTGCATTTAATGAATTTCTGTATTGGACCTGTTCTGACTGACTTAATCCCAAATCATTTAATACTTTCTCCTCAGGATTATCCGGCGAGAAGAATGAAACAAACTTATCCCAGGCTGAACCTTCTGCATCCCGGAAGTTAATTTCGTTGTTTCCGAAAGCTTCATTGTTAATCGGCTGCTGTGATAAAACCGTAATGTTATTGTCTGCAACACCTTCTGTTCTTAATTCTTCAACGCGTGTCAAGGCATCATTTTCTGTAACAAAATTTTCAATTCTACTCATAAATATTCCCCTCCATAGAGATAATTATTTTTTTGATTTTAAATTTGAAATCAGTTTTCTCTGTCACAGTATATAGTTTACCCGGCGTACTTGTTCTAAAACATAAATGAAATGTTTTATCTAATCAAACTTTTAAAAATCAGCTTAGTATATCAGAAAAGACATACATATAAATAAGTAGTTTATCGTCTGTATTATAAGGTATGTAATAATAAAGGATTGAAAAGGGGAAGGTTATTATGCGAAAAGCATGGGCGTTATTTTTATTTGCAGCTGTGATGATTGTTTTAACTGCATGCGGCAATAATGAAGAAACAAGAATCTTTGAGTTAAGTGACCAGGGTGTTGAGAGTACGCTGGTTTACACACACAGCGATGACGAGGTTATCAGCCAGTCGACGGAGAACATCATTAATTATGAAGAGCTTGGTATTGATAAAGCGCAAGCTGAAGAAATTTTTGCCGGCTACTCAGATCAGTATCAGGATTTAGCAGGGGTGGAACACAGCTTTGAGTTTGGCGACGACGAAGCTGCAGAAAACATTTCTATTGTTTATGAAGAAATCGATGCTGAACAGCTCGAAGGCGTGGAAGGTATAGAATTTGAAGGGGATCCGTCTGAAGGTATCAGTATGGAACGTTCTGCAGAAATGCTGATAGATCAAGGTTATACTGAAGTTGAAGAGTAAAGTGATTTCCCGGGACAATTTATCGGTTAGTATGCACCTGTAAATATCCTGGGATTTTTAGTGCTGTAAACGGCAGTTTCCGGTTATAATGATAATGAATATATTGTTGGGAGTGACGGCTGTGCAAAAAGTTCTTTCATTAAATAATATTATTTGGCGCCGTAACGGCGAAACGATATTGAATGATATATCATTTGAAGTAAACGAAGGCGAACAGTGGGCGGTTCTCGGATTGAACGGCGCGGGTAAAACTTCAATACTCGACATCATTATGGGATATAATTATCCTACAGGCGGCAGCGCAGAAGTTATCGGCACAGAATTCGGCAAAGCGAGCCTGCCTGAGATGCGTAAAAGAATCGGATTTGTCAGTTCAAGTCTCGATAAATTCCATCAGACATTGAACAGGGAGACGGGACTTAATATCGTGCTGAGCGGTAAATTCTCATCATTCGGTATTTATCAGGATATCGATAGAGTGTCCAGGGATAAAGCAGCAAGAATACTGAAGGAACTGAACCTGGAGCATTTGTCAGACCGAACGTATAATACTTTTTCACAGGGTGAACGGCGCAGAATATTAATCGGACGTGCACTGATGGGGGAACCGGAATTGTTAATACTCGACGAACCATGCAGCGGTCTCGATATCCGGGCGCGGGAAGATGTTCTTAAAATAGTGAATCGTATTCCGCTTGAAGAGCGTCACCTTTTATACGTTACGCATCATATAGAAGAACTGACGAGTGCTATTACTCACGTCCTGTTAATTAAAGACGGCGGCATTGTTGCTGCAGGACCGAAAAAAGAAGTACTGACCAGTGAACTCTTGAGTGACACTTATAAAACACCAGTTAAAGTTTACTTTGAAAATGAAAGACCATGGCTTGTTATTGATGATGTGGAGGGTGACAATGATTAAGAAATACATAGTGACATTATTTGCAGTCTTACTAATATTTGCACCTGCCCGTGCATATGCAGTTGAGCAGGATAATACTTTTGATGATGGAACAGGAACATATTACGAAGAACCGTGGCAGGAAGAAGCCCCATATGATAATACATATGAAGAACCCGGCTATGGAGACAATTATCAGAACAACGGCACCGTAGAAGAAGGAACGTGGAATGACGGTTATAATGGTACAGAGGACAATACTTATAACGAGCAGTATACAGAGCCGGAAGTATACGAAGAGCCATACACAGAACCTTATACCGAACCATACACAGAGCCTTATACTGAACCCGAAACAGAAACTTATGAGGAACCGTATACTGAGCCTGAAGTTTACACAGAACCTGAAGTATATGAAGAGCCTTACACGGAACCTGTGACTGAACCGGAGACTGAAGAACCCGAAGAAGAACTTTCCATTAATACAGTTAAGGGGGAGGGATATACTGTCAGCGGAGTTGTGACCGGAGATGATCAGCCGGCTGAGAACGTTAAACTCTTACTATCAACAGAGAATGATTCAATAGAAACAGTATCCAATGACAACGGTGAATTTACTTTCGAAGATGTAGCGAACGGGACTTATACATTGAGTGCGGCTGACAGCGAGACCTATGAAGCGGCAGCAGAGCCTGTGGAAGTTGCAGTCGAGAACCGCAATAAGCTTGGTTATGACATCGCAGTAACACCAATCGAAACGGAACCGGAACAGGAGGAAGCTCCTGAAGAAACAGAAGAGGCTGAAGAACCGGAAGAATCTGAAGAAGAACTGCCGGTTGAAGAAGCGGAAACTGATCAGCAGTCCTCTGATGCATCAGATGGTATATCTCCATTTGAAATGATACTTATTGCAGGCGGAACAATACTGCTCCTTGCTGCAATCGGAATTGCTTTATTCAGGAAAATATCAGCCAGATAAAAAATCTTGCATCACGAGAGCTAGTTTGTTATTATAAAACATACCGTGCTAAGTGGGGAGGTAGCGGTGCCCTGTACTTGCAATCCGCTCCAGCAAGGCTGAATTCCACTTTTGAGGGTTTGAAGTGTGAGGACTGCCTCGGAAGTTCCAGTGTTGAGATCGCGGTCCTATGCAATAGAACGTCACGAATCATGTCAGGTCCGGAAGGAAGCAGCATTAAGTGGCCCATTCTATGTGCCGTAGGGTTGCCGTGGTTGAGCTGGACTCCCGAGTAACGCTTGTTCATCATACTCGACAAAGTGGTGCACGGTTTTTATTTTGACTTCATAATGATGAGGTCTTTTTTTATGCCTAAAAACAGGAGTATAAGAATCCTGTATGTTATAATTATAGCTAGAATTTATGAAGAGTTGAGGTGCCATACTAATGGAGTACCAGGCGTTATACAGAGCTTTTCGGCCTCAAAAGTTTAGCGATGTAGTTGGCCAGCATCACGTCACAAAAACTTTGCAGAATGCTATTATCCGTAATAAAGAATCCCATGCTTATTTATTCAGCGGGCCGCGCGGTACCGGAAAAACGAGTATTGCCAAAGTCTTTGCTAAAGCATTGAACTGTCAGTATGAGACGGACGGGGAACCTTGCAATGAATGCGAGCTGTGCATATCGATTACAGACGGCAGTGCCAATGATGTGATTGAAATTGATGCTGCGAGTAATAATGGTGTTGATGAAATACGTAATATAAGAGATAAAGTAAAATATGCTCCGGCAGAAGCGGAGTTTAAAGTATATATAATAGATGAAGTGCACATGTTAACAACAGGCGCGTTCAACGCCTTATTAAAAACATTGGAAGAGCCCCCGGCTCATGCCATTTTCATTCTTGCTACAACAGAGCCGCATAAAATACCGGCAACAATTATTTCCCGTACTCAGCGCTTTGATTTTAAATCTCTTGATATAGAAGAAATTACAGAGAGACTTGAATTTGTCGCGCAACAGGAAAACACTGCATACGATAAAGAAGCATTGTCATATATTGCGCGTATCGCTGAAGGCGGTATGCGTGATGCA
Source organism: uncultured Jeotgalicoccus sp. (assembly GCA_947631305.1). GTDB lineage: Bacteria > Bacillota > Bacilli > Staphylococcales > Salinicoccaceae > Jeotgalicoccus. The sequence goes on along the minus strand of CANRKV010000081.1, from coordinate 2,238 downwards.
CTTTCAATAATGGATCAGGTCATTGCGTTCAGCAGTGATGAAATTACGATGCAGGATGCCGTAATGATTACGGGCGGTATCGAAAGAGACGAATTGAACGAGTGGATGAAGTTTATCGAACAGAAAGATTCTGAAGCGGCGTTTAAGAAATTTCATCAGATGATTGATGAAGGAAAAGATCCGACGCGTCTTATTCACGAATTGGTTTACTTCATAAGAGATATTATACTAATGAAGCATTCAGGAGAAATTCTGGAAGAGACTGCGTTCGTTCATGTCGAAGATGAACTTCTGTATAAGATGGTCGACGTCTTGAATGACGCGATGGTCAGTATGCGCTTTTCTGTGAACGTCAGCGTGCATTTGGAAATTGTTATCGTCAAACTTATCCGTGTACTGGATGCTCCCGCGCCAGCAGCAGCCAGCGGCGGTGCATCATCGGAAGAAATTGCGGAATTGAAAGCACAGCTTAAACATCTCGAACAGAAAATAGCTTCTGGTGCAGGGGTAAAAGAAACACCGAAAAGACCGGCACCTTCAAGAAGCAGGCAGGGCTTTTCCGTAGAAAAAATAGAACGTGTGCTGAATACTGCTAATAAGGAAGATCTGGTTAAGCTGAAAGACGGCTGGCCGGGAGTATATCAGTATATAGAAGAAAAAGGTCTTCAGTCTCTCCGTGCGTTAATCAAAGATTCGGTGCCGGTCGCAGCAAGTGATACACATGTGCTGATTAAGTTTGATAACGACGTGCATTCTGAGCTGATAAATCAAAATGCAGAGAAGAAAGAAGAGCTGGAAAATCTAATTCCTACTATTATAGGTAAAAAAGTGCAAGTTGTCGGAGTGCCTGATTCAAGCTGGCAGCAAGTCCGTCAAAATTATATCGACAGCCATCGTAATGATATGCAGCAGAAGCAGCCGCAGGAAGAAAAATCTTCAGATGTGGCAAAGAAGATGTTCGGTGACATCGTCGAAGTTAATGATTGATAGTTTGTAAATTGAGTATAATCATATATAATATGTAAGTGATAAAATAATGTATCGGAGGATGAAAACATGCGCGGTGGTATGAATAACATGCAAGGCATGATGAAACAGATGCAGAAAATGCAAAAAGAGATGGAAAAAGAGCAGGAAAAACTGAAAGAAGAAAAAATTGAAGGTACAGCTGGCGGCGGCATGGTCACAGTAGTAGTATCCGGCCATAAAGAAGTATTGGATGTCATCGTAAAAGAAGAAGTTGTAGATCCTGATGATGTCGAAATGCTGCAGGACTTAATCGTTGCTGCGACGAATGAAGCTTTAAATAAAGCAGACGAATTGTCGAGCGACCGTTTAGGCAAGCACACTAAAGGCTTAAATATCCCAGGGATGATGTAAATGCATTACCCTGAACCGATATCGAAGCTGATAGACAGCTTCATGAAATTGCCGGGTATTGGGCCGAAGACAGCCCAGCGCCTGGCATTTTATGTACTTAATATGAAAGAAGACGACGTGGTCGACTTTTCGAAAAGCTTAATGCAGGTGAAGCGGGAGCTGACATTCTGCAGTATATGCGGGCACATTACTGATGTGGATCCGTGTTATATCTGTGAAGATAAAAACAGAGACCGCACAACAATTTGTGTCGTGCAGGATACGAAGGATGTTATCGCCATGGAAAAAATGCGCGAATACAACGGACTCTATCATGTACTGCAGGGTGCAATCAGTCCAATGGACGGCATAGGCCCTGAAGATATAAATATCCCTTCATTATTGGAACGTTTAAAAGATGAGGAAGTAAAAGAACTGATTTTGGCAACGAATCCTAATATAGAAGGAGAAAGTACTGCGATGTATTTAACTCGTCTTATAAAACCGATTGGAATCAAGACGACGAGACTTGCGCACGGTCTTCCTATAGGCGGCGACCTTGAGTATGCAGACGAAGTAACACTCTCTAAAGCAATAGAATACAGAACGGAAATATAAGAGCCGGAAGGCTCTTATAATCTTTTTAAAAGAAATTTAAATAAAGGGTTGCGCTACTCCTTATTGTCCTGTATAGTTATCTCTTGTCGGGTTCGAAACAAGCACACAACAAAACGCAACAAACCAATTAACAAAAAGAAACAAATTAGTGCTTGCAATTGAAAACCTCACATGCTATACTAATTAAGCAGTCAACGAGAGCTTAACAAAACAAACACACAAACAACACAAAACTTTACAAGAGAACATTGAAAACTGAAT
>CANRKV010000080.1 GCA_947631305.1 uncultured Jeotgalicoccus sp. | reverse complement strand
ACGTCCGATACTGTACGGTTCACATTGTTAGTCAGTGCATCGACGATAAGCATCGAGCCGTTTGGTCCAAAGCCTTCATAGCGGAGTTCGTCGAATGATTCATCGTCGCCGCCTTTGGCTTTTTCAATTGCTTTGTCGATAATATGCTTAGGTACAGAATAAGTTTTAGCACGTTCCAGGACGATTTTAAGCGCCTGGTTAGTTTCCGGGTCCGGTTCGCCTTTTCTCGCTGCTACGTATATCTCTCTGCCGAATTTGGCATAGATACGGCTCGTGTTCTGGTCTTTCTGCGCTTTTTTCTCTTTAATATTATTCCATTTTCTTCCCATCGGTCATCTTCCTTATTCCAGTATATTTGCTTTTATATTTTACCACTTTTATTTATTGTTGTGCGGACGGCGTTCGGGCACGTCCTTATTAATAATCATTTCCACCTGATAAATCCGGCTCACGAGTGAATGTATCGGTGCCTGTGTCATTTTAAACACCGCCCACGGCAGCGACGGTTCGAAGTCGTGCAGCGCCATAATAAATTCATCTCTGTCCGGCAGCTTTCTGAATTCAAAACGCTGTGTTTTATTCGTCGAACGTTTCTTCAGGCTGCCGCCCGTAATTTCAAACAGGACGATGTCATCTTCCGAAAGTGCTTCATTAAATTTCAGTTCGAGTACCGGTTTCGGCTTATCAAGGACATATATCGATACCGTGTTATTTTCTATTTTCGTATTAACGAAATCGTAAATAATTTCATCGAGCCAGCCAAAGTAATACCAGGCAACGTTCTCGACAGTCCATCCCGGCGGCAGCGGTGCACGCTGCACACTCCGCACGCTGTTGTAATCCTTCGTTTTATACGTCAGATTTTTACCGTAGCGGCGTATCGGCGTTTCCGTTTCCTTAACATCTGTGCCGTAAGATCCGAGTATCGATACGATACTGCCGTCTGATAATTCATCCGCAATGTAAATAATCTGTTCAACATTATTCGTACTCGCCGCACGTGCAATATTGTCTGCAATGAGCAGATATAAATCGTAAAACTTACCCTGCGTCAGTCTGTTCAGACGCATAATCGGATCTTCGAAAAAGATCACAACATCGATATTCTGCAGTGCTTCCTCGACTTCCGGCAGGATAAATAAATCCTTTTTAATAAATGTAATATTCTCGTGATCAGGTTCCTGATTCGGACTTGAAAATGCGAACAGGTTCGCCGATTCATTCAGTTCTATATATAAGTGCTCACCAATTCTGCCGTGAACACCCATAAGCAGTACATTTTTCTTGTTCATAATAATCCTCCTATGGACGATTCAGTTCCAGTCTGTAACGGATAAATATTAATATCATCAGCATTAGCAGTGTGACGATACCGATACCGAGAAACGGCAGATTGAACACCGTTGCAAAGTAACCTGCAAGAACAGACCCTGCGACGGAACCAAGTGAAAAGTACGAATAAAAAATTCCGTTCGCCTTGCCCCGTTCATTCATTTCGGAATGTTCCGCGACGATTTTATTCATCGACGGGAAGATAAGCCCGAAACCGAGACCATAAATTATCATCACTAAAAAGATAAAGCCCGGTGACGGTGCAAAATGCAGCAGAATCATGCTGATACTTAAAATAAGTATGCCGATTGCTACTAGACTTTCACTCTTATAACGGGAATAAATTGTGTTGATCGGTGACGCAAAAACGATAATTGCTGTAACACCGAAAACGCTGAGCATCATCCCTGTCATGGATGCGTCGGCTCCAAGGTAACCGGTTTTTATCGGCAGACCGAACGCGAGTGTGCCCTGTGCGATCATCAATGTAAATGATGATATATACGCCACATTCAATGATGGGCGGAGAAGCAGTTCTTTAAACGGTGTTGCCGCATGATGCGTTCTGCTTTCGCCTGTCGAGCTTTCTTTAATGCCGAAGAATGTTAATAACGTTCCGAATACATATACCCCGGACAGGATGTAGTACACCATTTCGTAGCTGATTGTGCTTGAAATAATGCCGCCGGCGGCTGGTCCGAGTATTGCCGCTGTACCGATAGCGACACCTGTCAGGGCCATCGATTTCCCGATTGCCGACTTCCTTGAAATATCGGCGATTAAACTGAATGCTGCCGGTGTCAAGAGGCCGCTCGAGAAACCGTGGATTGCTCTCACTGCGAGCAGTATTGCAATTGACGGCGTCGTGGTATAAATCAGCACGAAAAACACCTGCATAACCATACCGAAAAGCAGTGTATTTCTGCGGCCGAATTTATCTGATAAATATCCGCCGGCGATGTTGCCGACCATATTAAACAGCGAGTACATCGCAACGACGATACCTGCCATAAATTCAGATGCGCCGAGTTCCAGTGCAAATGGTGTAATAATCGGCAGCTGTATAAATAAATCTAAAAAACAGATAACGATAACTAAATATAATATAACTTTTGACTTCACATTATGACCTCAATCTTAAATTCACATTTTCTATCCTTTCAATTATAACGAAAAAAAGACAGCAAGGCACGCATGCCTGACTGTCTTTCATTTCATCATATTAAATTTAAGCTTTTTTGTTCAATTTTTGTTCATAAGCATCGATAATTCCTGCTACCGCACCGTCACCTGTTACATTAGTTGCGGTACCGAAGCTGTCCTGTGCAACGTAAAGTGCAATCATAAATGCAACTGCTGCTTCGTTGAAACCGAGGTTTGCCATCAGCACTCCACTCGCTGCCATAATTGCACCGCCCGGTACACCCGGAGCTGCGATCATTACAACACCTAATAGAAGAATGACGCCGAACATTTCCCAGAGTCCCGGCATGTCATATTCGGGAAGGATTGTCATAACTGCGATTGAACAGCTGACGATAGTAATCGTACTGCCGGACAGGTGAATCGTCGCTCCAAGCGGAACAACGAAGTCTGCAATACGTCCGCGAATGCCATTTTCTTTCGTTCTTGCCAATGTCACCGGAATTGTTGCAGCACTGGACATTGTACCAAGTGCAGTAAAGTATGCCGGCAGCATGTTTTTAAGCATTTTGAACGGGTTTTGCTTTAATAAAGTACCTGCGATTGTGTACTGCAGCATCAGCCAGACCCAGTGCAGAATAATTGCTACGAGCAGGACAACCCCAAACACCAGTAATGTATCAAATACAGTTCCTGTCGCCGCCATACCTGCAAACACACCCGCAATGTAGAACGGTAAAATACGGATAATGACTTTTTCAATAATAAATTCTGTAATATCTTTCCCCTGGTCAAAGAACTTAATCATTAAGTCCAATTTAAGTATATTCATCACGATACCGACTGCGAATGCCAGTACGAGCGCCGGTAAAATATCCATTATCGGCGGAATATCAAATTCCAGGAACGGTGTAATTGCCGCCCCCTCTTCAGGTACTTTGCTGTCTCCCGTAACACGCGGCATGATAAAACTTGCCACTGCATATGCCATCAGACCGGCACCGAGAGTTGATAAGTATGCAACTCCTAAAGTCGCCCCGACGACTTTACCTGAACCTGAACCGATTTTCGAAATTCCCGATGCAATAAAAAATAGAATAATAAATGGAATCGTAAAGAAGATAAACGCCCCTAGAACCGATTGCATCGTCACGAATACTCTTACAACGAATTCCATAATAGAACCCATTGTTCCGCCGTCACCAACGAGATAATAAATCCCCCCGACGACGATACCGGCGATAATACCCCCAATTAATTTTGCTAATAATTTCACACTGAATCCCCCTTGATTTTTTCATCTCAACTAACATATCTTTTTACACTCAGTATTGCAACCGTTTTCTAAAAAACTTTTTCGTATGCCGCGTACCAGCTGTCCAGGTTGTCATCAAGGTTCAGGTGACCCTTGTAATCAAAACCGAGTTTTCCGAATAACTGCTGCATCGGTTTGTTCTCCTGTGAAGTATCTGTATGTATACCGAGGTATGATTTTTCTTTACCTGTTTCAATAATCCCGGCTAAAATTTTCTGTGCGATTCCCTGGCCCTGAAACTGCGGATCAACTGCGAGTCTGTGCAGTGCGAGACAGTCCATCCGTGCGAGTTCCCATGGAATATCATCGTAGGCAAATGCGTGATTATCATCGGCAACGATGCATCCTTTAATAACACCGCCCTCTTCATAAACGTAAAGCGTGCCGTTCTTAATATCTTTTTTAAATGTCGCATCCGTCGGATAATATTCATCCCACTGATAATTGCCTGCTGCGTGCATTCTGGGTATTACTTTACCGATAATACCCATTATATAAGGTACATCGTCGCTGACTGCTGAACGTAAAGGCATTCGTTTTCCTCCATTAAATAATAATTTTCTTAAAATACCGTCAATAAGCTATGCATTCAATTATACATTGTTGTATACTATTTAAAAGACTAAAAATGTAAGGGGTTTTATAATGTTTAAGTTTGATAAAAACACTGTTCCGTATCATATTTCGAATATGGTATTTTACTTAGTCACACTGGCCGCTGTCGGACTCATTTATTATTTCGCATTTTTACCGCCGCTTCTTGAAGTAACAACATCAGAGTTCTTTGCATCATTCGGTTTAGGTGAATTTATTGGCTCGCTGTTCTTCCTGATTTTAATTATCGTTCCAATCCTGCTTATCGCTGGTGCGGTTTACCATTTAATTAAACTCGTTAAACCGTCAGGAAATGTTCCGGCAGAAAATTAAGTTCCATGGGGATGGAATTTTAAAAAGCTCCGCAGTCTTTTTGGACTGTGGAGCTTTTCTTGTATTTTGTAATTAAGGCTTAAGTGTTTTGTTTAATGCAATTGTATAGTGACGCGGTTCACGTGCGCCGCTGATTGCAAATTTGTCATCGAATATGTAATACGGCAATGTACGGACTTTGTTTACTTTCGCCATGTTAAAGTCCCCAATCACATTTTCTAAAAACAGACTTGGGTCATTGATTACTTCAAGTGCAGGAACTTCAGGCATTCTGTTCTCTTTCGCAATTTCTAAGAGCACATCTTTATCGCTCACATTTTTACCATCGATAAAGTAAGCGCGGTGCAGCGACTCAAGTACTGTTTCTCCGAGACCGAATTCATACGCTAATTTTAATAATCTGTGCGCATCTCTAGTATTCGCCGGAATCACTTTATCCATATTGAATTCGATACCGGCAATTTTACCCTGTTCGACGATATGATCGACCATTTCGGTAATCTCTTCCATCGGTTTGTCATGCTTTTCAGCGAGGACTTCATACATATTTTTCTCCGGTACTTTCGGTGCCTGATTATCCAGTTCGTAACTTGCATATTCTATATTAATTTTAGCGTCTGTTTCATATTCAGCCAGTGCTTTTTCAAAATTCTTCTTGCCGATATAGCAAAACGGGCATGCGATATCAGTATATATTTTAATGTCCATAAGATCACTCCTTATCTTTATTAAATTTTAACACATTTACGGACGAAATTAGGAATTCTGTCACCATGTTGTATAATTTTTAATACTAAATAGTGTCAAAATCTGATACAATAATTCATGTAAAACTATCAGGATTTATCCTGCAAATAAATTTGATAGGTGGAAAATATAATGAAATATCGAGTTTTACTTTACTATTACTATGTGGATGTAGAAGATCCGGAAACATTTGCCGCAGAACATTTAAGATTCTGTAAGGACTTAGGTCTAAAAGGCCGTATTCTCGTTGCCGGTGAAGGTATTAACGGTACGGTTTCAGGTGATTACGAACAGACTGAACGCTATATGGAATATATGAAAGCACATCCTTTATTTAAAGATATCGTCTTTAAAATTGATGAAACAGAAGAACATGCATTTAGAAAAATGTTCGTTCGTCCGCGTCCCGAGCTTGTTAACTTAAGCCTCGATGCTGATATAGATCCTCGTGAACAGACAGGTGAATATTTATCGCCTGCAGAATTCTATGAACAGATGCAGCAGGAAGATACTGTTGTTCTCGATGTACGCAACATTTACGAATACGACGTCGGCCATTTCCGCGGTGCGATTAAACCTGACGTTGAAACGTTCAGAGACACGCCGCAATGGGTACGCGACAACAAACACTTATTTGAAGGTAAAAAAATTCTCACATACTGCACTGGCGGAATCCGCTGTGAGAAATTCTCAGGATGGCTGAAAAACGAAGGCTTTGATAATGTGGCACAGCTGCACGGCGGCGTTGCAACATACTCTAAAGACCCTGTCGCTAAAGGTCAGCTGTGGGACGGCCAGATGTACGTCTTTGATGAAAGACTGACAGTGCCGATCAACCAGGTTGAACACGTAGTCGTCGGCCGCGATCACTTTGACGGCGAGCCGTGCGAACGCTACATCAACTGTGCAAACCCTGAATGTAATGCGCAGGTTTTATCATCCGAAGAAAACCAGCACTATCACCTCGGGGGATGTTCAATCGAATGTGCAGAACACTCACGCAACAGATATATCGTTGAGCACAACATGACGAGCGAATTCGTTAAAGAACGCATTGAAGAATTAAAACAGACAGATTTTGCTAAAACAGAACCTGTATTAAGCCATAAAGGCTAATATAATTTTATTTTACAGCCAGTCCGGAAATTCCGGGCTGGCTTTTTTGTGCTTGCAGGCAGAGGAACCTGCCTCCTCTGCCTGTGGGACGCTCTTGCGGGCAGAGGAACGTGACTCCTCTGCCTGGGAGACTCTCTTGCGGGCAGAGGAACATACCTCCTTTGCCTGGGAGACGCTCTTGCGGGCAGAGGAACTACTCTCCTTTGCCTGCAAAACCCCCGTCCACCTTCAATTCCTAGTAAATAAGTAAGTTTTACGTCGTAAATTATTGAATTATTCTAAATAAGTGATATCATTAATTTTAATTCATAGTTATCAAGTAGGAAAATAGCGGTATTACATATTCGGGAAACATATGCATTGGAAGGAGAATTACATGGAGTTTAATATTTTAAATCAAAGTCC
>CANRKV010000079.1 GCA_947631305.1 uncultured Jeotgalicoccus sp. | reverse complement strand
TCACGGTAGCTGTCACCGGTAAATTTTTTAGTGTTGCGTTCGGCGTCATCGCTGTTGATTAATGAAATTGCAATAACATGTGCGAGCTGACTCGTGAAGCCGATTACTTCGTCGTGGAAGTCCGGGGTAATTACAGAAATACTGCCGAATTCCAATTTCTTAACGAAGTTTTTCAGGAACTCGATATTTTCTTCTTTGTTACGCGGTGTCGGTGTGATTAAGTAGTTGGCACCGATAAATACTTCTCTGCTGCTGAATTCGAGGCCGCGATTTTCGCGTCCTGCCATCGGATGACCGAAAACGAAATCGGCGTGTTCCGGGAGAAGTGGTTCAACTTCATCTATTATGGATGTCTTCACACCGGTAACGTCGGTAATGATGCAGCCTTCTTTTAAATGAGGGGAGTAATCTCTTACCAGCTGAACGAGCAGTTTTGGATAAACTGCGAAAATAATTAAATCTGCATGCGGAATGATGTTTTTAAAATCATCTGAACCGTCTTTGATAATATGCTGATCTTTTGCTTTTTGAATGACTGCAGTATCAATATCTATTGCATATATATTAGCGTCAGGGATATTTTCTTTAATAGAAAGAGCGAATGATCCTCCGATGTTTCCTAAACCGATAATTGCTATATTCATATATTTAATGCCTCCGTATTTTACGATTATACTATAAGAATGAATATACATTAATTAACTAAATTATGTAAACATTTAATTAATTCTAATAAATAGATTGACAAACTAATATGACCCGGCATATAATTACAATCAAATACATTACAAAGGAGCGGTTATTTATGTTAACCCATACAACTTCACAACTGAATAACCGTCTTTACTTTAGCTATTTTTGATACCGTTTGTACACATCATTCGTACAAACGTAAAACAAACTGTTTGTATCAATGATGGCTGAAGATTTTGTAATGTCTAGCCATTTACTTTAAATAAGTGGCTGGGAGTCGGGACTTCTACATATTTTTCTATACTCACTGCCACTTACTTTTTAAAGTTAAGTGGCAGTTTTATTTTTAAAAATTTTAGGAGGCTGTTAAATATGATTATTCATGTAAAGCGCGACGCAACGGAAGGTAACATTAAGACACTCGTTTCAAACATCGAGGAAGCAGGTTTCAGAGTTCACCGTTCTGATGGTGAAAGACGTACAATAATCGGCCTGATCGGCGATACATCGAAAGTCTCCGAAAATGATTTCAAAAAATACAGTATCGTAGACGGGGTGTACAGAATTCAAAAGCCATACAAGAAAGCGAACAGAAGTTTCCAGGAAGACGACAGTATTATTGACGTCGGCAACGGTGTTAAGGTCGGGGCTGAAAACTTCATGGTCTGCGCAGGACCTTGTTCTGTTGAAGATTTAGACAGTACAGTTGAATTAGCAATTAAATTAAAAGATGCAGGTGCCAATTCATTACGAGGCGGAGCGTTCAAACCGCGTACATCACCGTACAGCTTCCAGGGGCTTGGCGTTGAAGGACTTAAAATTTTAAATGAAGCTAAAAAAGAAACGGGTCTGCCTATCGTTTCAGAACTGATGGGAACAGATCATTTAGATACATTTGTTGATATGGTTGATGTGATTCAAATTGGAGCACGCAACATGCAGAACTTCGATTTGCTTAAAGCTTTAGGCCAGACAAACAAACCAATTTACTTAAAACGTGGAATGTCTGCAACAATTCAGGAATGGTTAATGTCGGCAGAGTACATTATGGCCGGCGGGAACAATAACGTTGTTCTTGTAGAGCGCGGTATCCGTACTTTCGAAACAGCGACACGCAACACGCTTGATATTCAGGCTGTTCCAGTAGCGCAGAAAGAATCTCACTTACCGATTATCGTTGACCCGTCACACGCAGCAGGCGTCAGATACCTGATTCCTTCAATGGCTAAAGCAGCAGTTATGGCCGGTGCAAATGGTCTGCAGATAGAAGTTCATGAAGATCCTGAAAATGCTTGGAGTGATGGTCAGCAATGTCTGACACCTTCAGAGTTCAAAGAATTAATGGACACGATAAATGTCTTACTTGAGATTGAAGGTAAAACAGTAAACAGTGTAATTCACACAAAATAATATAAGGAGGCTAACCATGGGGAGACATGAAGAGTTACGAAATGAAATAGATCAGATAGACCGCCAGCTCGTTCAGCTTTTCGAAAAGAGAATGAAAGTATCAACGGAAATCGCTGAGTATAAACTCAGAAATAACGTTCCGGTTTTAGATGCACAGCGTGAGAAAATGGTTATTAATAAAAATATTTCCTATTTAAATGATCGTACGCTGGATACTTACATCTCGGAATTTAGTAAACACCTCATGGAGCTTTCACGAAGAAGACAAAAGGAATGTCTTCACACTCAGCATACAAAAACATGCTAAATAAAAAGGCGCCCGCCGGGCGCCTTTTTATTTCTGTTCTTGTAATTTAGTTAAATCGTATAATGTATTCTGGTAAGTTTCATTCAGCCAGTTGTTAAATAGCAGATGCCCGTGGCTGCGCCATTGAAATTTCGGATTTTCCTCCGGATTATCGTCCGGATAATAGTTAAACGGAACTGCAGTGTCCATCCCGCTGCCGGCATCACGGTCATATTCCGCCTTCAATGTTTCTCTGTCGTATTCAAGGTGGCCGAAAATGAATAAATCACGCTGGTTTTTAGATGTAATGATATCCGGACCGTAATCTTTATTGGAGGTCAGTACCTCCAAGTCCGGAATGTCGTTTAATGCATCGTAATCAATTTTCGTATGTCTGGACTGGGGAACCTGATATATATCATCAAAACCGCGAACATACGGATGTTCCGGTTTTATATTTTGATAATCGAACACACCGAACAATTTTTCTGATAAAGTATACTTTTCGATATTATAGTAATGGTTTAATGCAAACTGTGCACCCCAGCAAATATAAAAGCGGGAAAAGACATGTGTCTGTGCCCAGTCCGTAACTTCCTTAAGTTCGTCGATATATCCAACCTGTTCAAAATTAAATTTTTCAACCGGAGCACCGGTAACAATCATACCGTCAAAATAGTCATCTTTAACTTCTTCATGTGTTTTATAAAATTTCTGCAAGTGGCTGGTCGGCGTATTTCTGCTTTGATGGGAAGACATATGCAAGAATTCGACATCGATTTGAAGAGGTGAGTTGCCGAGCAGTCTTAACAGCTGAAGTTCAGTCGTTTCTTTTAGCGGCATAAGGTTTAAAATAAGAATTTTTAATGGACGAATGTCCTGTGTTATCGCGCGGGAAGCTTCTATGGTATATACTTGTTCTTGCTGCAGTTTCGTTCGAACAGGCAGTCCTTCGATGATTTTTATGGGCATGCGTTCACGTCCTTAAATAACAAATAGTAAGTACTCTTTAATGTAACAGTGAAAACGAATTACAGTCAACATTGAAATTGTCGAAAAAATCAAAAATATTATATTTAATTAAGTTTTGGAGGAAAAACAATGAATTCAGTTTTAATAGCGATTCTCGTTATGGTCGTTTTAAGCTTGTGCCGGCTTAACGTTATATTAGCATTATTTATCGGCGCACTGACCGGCGGCCTGCTTTCAGGTATGGGCATCGATGAGGTTATCGGTGTGTTTACCGGGGGGATTGTCAACGGTGCAGAAATTGCACTCAGCTATGCACTTCTCGGTGGGTTTGCTGCGTTAATCGCATACAGCGGTATAACCGACGTTATGGTAGATAAAATTCTCGGCTTGCTGAATGCAAATAAAACAACAAAAGCACGTGTAATTGCGAAGGTTTCATTAATAGTAACGCTGCTCGTTATTTCTATGATCAGTCAAAATTTAATTCCAGTGCATATTGCGTTTATTCCTATACTTATTCCACCGCTGATCAGTCTGTTTAACGAGCTGCAGCTGGACCGCAGACTCCTTGCGATAGTTATGACTTTTGGACTTACATTTACGTATGCAATACTGCCGTTCGGCTATGGACAAATATTCCAAAACACAATCGTGACGAGTTTTGCCAATGCCGGCGCAACGATAGAATTTAATGATGTTGCCCCCAGTATGATAATTCCGGCTCTCGGGTTTGTCGCAGGGCTTATACTCGCATTTTTCTACTTCAGAAAACCGAGAAAGTACCTTAATAAGGAAAGTGAAATGTCGGCTGAACGGGTAACCGTCAGCGCTAAAACATTAATTACTGCTACGATTGCTATTATCGTCACTTTTACTGTTCAGTTCTTTACGGACTCGATGATTTTCGGTGCACTCGGCGGGATTATGGTTTTCTTCCTGTCACTGCAATTTAAGTGGGCAGATCTTGACCGTGAATTAGTTAACGGTATTAAAATTATGGCCTACATCGGTATGGTAATGCTTGCGGCGAACGGTTTTGCCGGAGTGATTACTGCAACGGAAGATGTACTGCCGCTTGTAAACAGTATTTCAGATACTCTCGGCAATAATAAGGCATTTATCGTAATGGGAATGCTGGTTGTCGGTTTAGTTGTAACGATGGGCATCGGCTCATCATTCGCAACGCTGCCGATTATCGGGGCAATTTTCGTTCCTATGGGTGCAGAACTCGGTTTATCAATGGCGGCAATTATTGCGATTGTCGGTACAGCAGGTGTGCTCGGTGATGCTGGTTCCCCGGCATCAGATTCAACGCTCGGTCCGACAGCAGGTCTCAATGTTGATGGTCAGCACGACCACATATGGGACACATGTGTGCCTACATTTATCTTTTTAAATATACCTGTCGTAATTACAGGTTTCATTGCAGGTATGGTACTATAGGTGTATATAATGTAATAAAATGATAAAAATATAATTGCCAGCTTGAAAATTTCTGGATAATGTAGTTTAATTAATCTACTAAGTAAAAAAATTCACTAATTAAGCAGCAAATTTGTCTTGAGCTTCATATTTAATCATTTAACGAATTTATCTGCGGAAGATGAATTGTATAAGCTCTCGATAATCTATTACTTTTGAACAGGTGATTTTATGGAGACAGATTTAAACATTTTAAAAGGCAATTTAACTGCATATCAAATCAGTGAAGCGATTGGTATTTCTTTCGAAGAGGCTACGGATTTGCTTGAACAGCGAATAACTGTGGAGTCACTGGACGAAGAAAGCCAGGAAAAGTTGAAAGAGTTAGAGGCAGTTTTATTTGACTAGCGGAAAAACCGCGCTAATATATTAAACATAAATATGAGACTGACATTGTCAGTCTCATTTATTTTTTCGGAGGGTGCCCATGGAAAAGATAAAAGAAAACATTCCGTTTATATTGCTGATTGTTGTAATGGCATTATTTACGCTGGCATTCTTTGTTTCAGAAACATCATTTTTTAAGACGGAGGAGATTTCCACGTATACTTTTGAAGAAGCCGTCAGCATGCAGGTTAATAATAATACCGGTGACGTTAAACTGACTGACAGAGCAACAGAATACGCAGACGAAAATGATATTAAAGAAGCGATGACGATTAACAGCAGTAATGATTTTCAATTCCTGCCCCTTGATTCGATGACCGGTGCTGATGAAGATGAATTAAATGAACTGCTTGAGGGCAAAGGAATATTGGAAGGTAAAGGCGCTGCTTTTATCGAAGCGGAACAAACGCATAACGTAAATGCGGTGTATCTTATCAGCCATGCACTCCTCGAAACCGGACACGGACAGTCGGAACTTGCTTCCGGCATTGAAGTTGAGGGGACAACATACTATAACTTTTTCGGGATTGGAGCGTTTGATCATGCTGCGGTTGCTGAAGGTTCGAGTTATGCACAAAAAGCAGACTGGTCAGCACCGGAAGCTGCGATTATCGGCGGTGCTGAATTTGTCAGGGCAAACTATCTTGATAATAACCAGAATACTTTATACCGCATGCGCTGGAATCCGGAGAACCCAGGTACACATCTCTATGCAACCGATATAGAGTGGGCAGAAAAAATTGCGAGCATAATGAACGGTTATTACAATTCGCTCGGCTTGGAATATGAAGAACTGCAGACAGAAAATTACATTGAAGAATAACTAAAATAAAACCAGTTACGGAAATATTTCCGTAACTGGTTTTTAATTTTTTTATTCACTTTCGAGGTCATCTGCGCCGATAATGCGCCACGGATGGCTGTAAATATTAAACGAACTGCCTCGGATAAAACCTGCAGCTGTAATATTTAAATCATGAGCCAGCTTAATCGCAAGGTCGGTCGGAGCTGACTTGCTGAGGACAATGCCGACACCGATTTTTGAAGCTTTTGTCAATACTTCAGACGAGATACGCCCGCTGAACACGATGACTTTATCTTTAACGGAAATGTTGTTCTGGAGACAGTGTCCGTAAAGTTTGTCGAGTGCGTTATGACGGCCGATGTCACCTTTATGGACAATAGTACCGTCCGGCGACGCGATGCTCGCATTGTGAATGCCGCCCGTATCTTTAAAGATTGTACTTTCTTCCTGCATTTCTTTCATCAGACTGATGCACTGTTCAGGTGTAAGCTTCGTGTCTGAAAGTGAGAATTTCGCTGTATCCACATCTGACTGAAAATAGAACTGACGGCTTTTACCGCAGCATGAACCGAGCACACGTTTTGAAAACGAGCCGTAGTCCTTAGGCAGTTCACGTGAAACTGTGACGTGGCAGAATCCGCCTCGTTCATCGATGTTCATCGATACGATTTCTTTAAAAGAACGCAGAGCGCCTTCGGATGCTAAAAAGCCGATAACGAGTTCTTCCAAGTCGTCAGGCGAGCAGACTAAAGTTGCAAACTCTACATCGTTTAAATATATAGTCAGTGGAAATTCCTCGGCAATTATATCATCAGTTTCGATGAATTTTCCGTCCGTATACCGGCGGATAGTGTTTTTAGTAACAATTTCCATAATGAGTACATCTCCTACTTCGAATCTTATTGTAAAGGCTTCTTTTTCTTTATATAATCACATTTAAGACGAAATTACAATTTTAGGAATTCGTCAAAAACAATAGGGGGATTTACATGCAAACAAAGAAAAATCGCTGGCTGATTGCTCTTGCTGGGGTGGGCATACATATTTCAATCGGTTCAGTTTACGCATGGAGTGTATTTAC
>CANRKV010000078.1 GCA_947631305.1 uncultured Jeotgalicoccus sp. | reverse complement strand
TTCTCAGGAGGACAAAGACAGAGAATCGGCGTAGCTCGTGCGATTGCTCTGAATCCGAAGCTGATTATTGCAGATGAGCCGGTTTCAGCACTCGACGTGTCGGTACAGGCACAGGTGCTTAACTTTATGCAGGATATTCAGGAAGAACTGGATTTAACGATGCTGTTTATCGCGCATGACTTAGGGGTTGTTCGTCACATGTGCCAGCATATCGGCATTATGTATCAGGGCCGTCTCGTTGAAGAGGGGACAGCAGAGGACATTTTCAATAATCCTCAGCACCTGTATACAAAGCGTTTAATCGCTGCGATTCCAGATACAAACGTAGATAAAATCGATGAAAATCTGCATATTCGCCAATCGGTGAAAGAAGAATACGATCAGCATTTCCATGAATATTTAGATGAAGATGGCAGAGCGTTGCCGCTGATAGACATTTCGGCGACACATAAAGCAGCACTGCCTCAGAAGGGGTGAAAGGCTGAATGTTAAAATTTACTATTAGACGGTTGATTATATCGTTTCCGCAAATTATTTTATTAAGTATTTTAGTATTCTTCCTTGGTTCTTTAATGCCGGGAGATGCTCTAAGCGGTCTGATTGACCCGACAGTGCCAATCGAACAGATCGAACGCCTGCGTGAGCAGATGGGTTTAAATAATCCATGGTACATCCAGTACAGAGACTGGATGTTTGCAATGCTCCAGGGTGACTTCGGTACCTCATTCTTTAAACAGCAGCCGGTGCTTGATGTTATCGGCGACAGAATGCTGAACACAGTATGGCTGTCATTATTCTCAGCGGTATTAATATACTTAATCGGTATTCCATTAGGTCTTGTTTCAGGAAGATGGAACGACTCACCGCTCGACAGTCTGATTACTGGTTACACATACTTAGGGTTTGCAACACCAACATTTATTTTCGGTTTAGTTTTACTGTTAGTATTTGGCTACACACTGGGCTGGTTCCCGACAGGGGGCTCAGTCGGAGCAGGAGTTACGCCAGGCACATTTGAATATGTAGTCAGCAAGATACAGCACCTTATACTGCCGAGTTTTGCAATAGCCTTAATCGGGCTGGTCGGTACAGTTCAGTACTTACGGAGCGGTATTATTGAAACAAAACAAAAAGATTTCATCACTTTAGCGCGTGCTAAAGGGGTAACAGAAGGCAAAGTTTATACAAGACACATTTTTAGAAACTCAATTTTACCGATTGCTGCATTCTTCGGTTATGAAATCACTGCATTATTAGGCGGCTCGCTGTTTATCGAAACAATATACGGCTATCCGGGCATGGGACGTCTGTTCCTTGAGTCAATTTCAATCCGTGATTTCTCAGTAGCAAACGTACTTATTCTAATGTACGGAATGCTCGCAATTATTGGTACATTACTGTCAGATATTATTTTAAGTATAGTGGATCCGCGTATCCGCATTAAGTAAGGAGGGGTGTATATTGGCTAACGAAAGAGAAGATAAAAACAGAATGAACGGTAATCAAAGAGATACGTACAACTTCAATGAAGAATCCGAAAACAAAGAACACACCCCGCCTGAAAAGGGGGATGCATTTTCACTCCGTGATAAAGACAGCAGTGAAAGTAAAGAGCTCGATATGAGTGTTAAAGCGGATTTGCCGCACGGTGCAGTAGGGCACGGTGCACTCGATATGAAAAACCTGCCGCGCTCGAAGCCCGGCTGGAAAATTATATTTGAGGAATTAGTCAGCGATAAACTCGCGCTGTTCTCACTTATTATTTTAGTGATTATTACATCTTATGTATTCGGCTTAACGATGTTCCTGAATCAGGCGGCAATTGTCAAAGTGGATTTATTTTCAATAAACCAGCCGCCAAATGATGACTTCAGGCTTGGGACGGATTACGGCGGACGGGATATCTTCGGACAGCTTATTATCGGAACAAGAAACTCGCTTGCTATCGGTTTCATTGTAACGGCTTTAAGTGTCGGGTTCGGTGTCGTTTACGGCGTTGTCTCAGGTTATTTTGGAGGACATATCGATAACGCAATGATGCGTGTCGTCGACTTCTTCATGGTACTGCCGTTTCTGATGATCGTTGTTGTATTCGTAACAATTGTTCCTTCATATGATATCTGGACATTCTCATTAATCATGGCAGCCTTCCTGTGGACAGGTACTGCCAGACTGATACGTTCAGTGGCAATGCAGGAAAAAGAGCTCGACTATATCAATGCATCCAGAACACTTGGAAGCTCGAACATTAAAATAATTTTCACTCAGCTGATGCCTAACATGGTCGGACTGATTATTGTTAACGCTACGCTGTCATTAGCAGCGAATATCGGGATTGAATCGGGACTGTCATTTATCGGTTTTGGTTTCCCTGAAAGTACACCATCGCTTGGTACTCTGATGGCATATGCAATTCAGACACAGACACTGCAGAACAGATGGTGGATTTGGGCACCTGCTGCAATACTTATTTTAATCTTAATGCTGTGTGTAAGAAACATCGGAGAAGCGTTCAGACGTGCAGGGGATGCCCGTCAGCGCAATGCATAATCCAATAACACAATTTTCTAAAAATTTATTGTAAAAATGCATAACTATGCTAATATGAATATTAAGAAAACTTTACAAACATATTATGGAAGAATTTCAAATTTGGTACTAAGGTTCGGATCTCTGAACTTTGTATATATATCAAGCAGTAAAAAAACAAAGGAGGAAATAAAATGACTAAAATTTCTTGGTCGAGGTTTTTATTCCTTATGACGCTGGCACTTGTCTTAGCGCTGGCAGCATGCGGGGGAGATTCTTCAGAAGAAGATACATCTACAGATGATGCTTCAACAGAAGAATCTGGAGATGAAGAATCATCAGAGGAATCTGGTGAAGAAGGAGATGCTGCTACTGGAGAAGTTTACAACTATGAAGACTTCGAAAAAACAGTATCTAAAACAGGAGATCCATCAGGTGAAGGAACTTTAAATATTGGTTATTCATCAGATACTCCATTTGAAGGTACACTTAACTGGGCATTCTACCAAGGGGCTCCAGATGCGGATATGATGGCTCATTTTGATGAAGCTGTTCTGGCAATGGATGCAGATTTCCAGTATACGAACGAAGGTGCTGTACAGTATGAAATGAACGAAGAAGATAATACTGTTACATTCACTGTACGCGACGGAGTTAACTGGCATGATGGTGAGCCATTAACTATTCAGGATTACGTTTCTTCATATGAAATTATCGGACACCCGGATTACGACGGTGTACGTGGTTCTACAGACGGCTTTACATTAATCGAAGGTTACGAAGAATATAGAAGCGGCGATGCTGACTCTATTTCAGGTATCGAAATCGTCGATGAACAAACAGCTGTATTTACTTATACTGAACTTGCTCCATCATTAACAGCGGGCGGGTTCTGGTCATACGCATTCCCGACTCATTACTATGAGGGAATGGAAGTTTCAGAAATGGCTGCAGCACCTGAAACACGCGAAAATCCAATTGGTATCGGGCCATACAAAGTTGATTCAATCGTTCCAGGTGAATCAATCTCTATGTCTAAATTCGAAGACTACTGGCGCGGTGAGCCTGGACTTTCAGAAGTTACAGTACGTGTAATCGCACCATCTTCAATTGCAAGTGCAGTTGAATCAGGCGACATTGATATCGCTAAGAGTTTCCCGACTGACCAGTATCCGGATGTTGCGGATATGGAAGGTGTGGAGTGGTTAGCTAATATCGACGGAGCATACACTTATATCGGATTCAAACTCGGCTCATGGGATGCTGAGGAAGGTAAAGTAAATTACAACCCTGAAGAAATGAAGATGGGTGACGTTGAACTGCGCCGCGCAATGTGGCATGCAATTGACAACGATGCAATCGGTGAACGCTTCTACAACGGTCTTCGCTGGAAAGCAACTTCACTAATTACTCCTTACCATGCTAACTGGCATGAAGAAGTAGAAGTTCCAGCATACGATCCTGAAGAAGCAAACAGCATTCTTGATGCAGCTGGCTACGAGGATGTAGACGGCGACGGCATGAGAGAAGACACAGAAGGCGAACCATTAAGCATTAACTTCGCATCTATGTCAGGCGGGGACATCGCTGAACCATTAGCAAACTACTACATTCAGTCTTGGAGAGATATCGGATTAAACGTTGAATTAACTAACGGTCGTCTTATCGAGTTTAACTCATTCTACGACATGGTTGAAAACGACGATCCTGAAATTGATATCTACCAGGGTGCTTGGGGTGTAGGATCTGACGTAGACCCTTCAGGTCTTTACGGTCCGGATGCTCCATTTAACTACACTCGTTATGAAACAGAAGAAAGTACTGAATTATTAACAGCAGGTAACTCACAAGAAGCGCTTGATACTGATTACAGAAAAGATATTTACAACCAGTGGTCAGAACTTATGGTTGAAGATATTCCTGTAATTCCAACTCTTTACCGTGCATTTGTTACACCAGTAAACGAAAGAGTAATTAACTACTCTGAAGACTACGAGTGGAACGAAGATCTGTTATGGTACCGCGTTGGTGTTGAAGACGCAGAATAATAAGTACTAATAAGAAGGAACCGGAGACTTTTGTCTCCGGTTCCTTTTCTGTTTATTAATATTATTATGGTTTGTTTTTAATTGAACAATTATACAAATTATGATAAATTAGTACCTAGTAATATAATGAGACTATAAGGTGTGAGTAGCATGAAAAATGTAGGGATTCTCGGCATTGGTTCATATACACCAGAAAAAGTATTTACGAATTTTGATTTTGAAAAAATTCTTGATACTTCTGATGAATGGATTAGAGAAATGACAGGTATAGAAGAACGACGTTTTGCTGAAGATATGGAAACGAGCGAGATGGCTTTTTATGCGGCTGATGCAGCAATAAAAGATTCAGGCGTTGCAAAAGAAGATATTGACTTTGTTATTGTAGCTACTTCTACAGGAGACCAGAAGTTTCCGTCAGTTGCGAATATGATTCAGGAGAAACTCGGCTTGAACAATATCCCTTCTATGGATCAGCTGGCTGCCTGTACAGGTTTTATATATGGTTTATCGACAGCGGAAATGTTCGTGAAATCCGGCAATTATAAAAATATTCTGGTTGTCGGCGCTGATAAATTAACGGACATCACTGACTTTGAAGACCGTTCTACTGCTGTTTTATTCGGTGATGGTGCCGGTGCAGTTGTCGTTGGTGAAGTTGATGAAGGATTTGGCATCAAATCATTTGAACTCGGCAGTAAGGGTTCAGGCGGCAAGTATTTATACGGGGATAAAGAAAAAGGATTTATCCGTATGAACGGCCGCGAAGTCTTTAAATTTGCAGTGAGACAAATGGGTGAATCGAGCGTTAAAGTATCTGAAAAAGCAGGTATTGCTAAAGAAGATATCGATATGCTGATTCCTCACCAGGCAAATATCAGAATAATGAATGCGGCAAGAGAACGAATGGGACTGCCTTATGATAAAATGAGTGTAACTGTAGATAAATACGGAAATACTTCAGCAGCATCGATACCTCTCAGCATGGATTATGAAGTGAAAAGAAACCGGATCAAACCGGGAGACAATATTGTCTTAGTCGGATTTGGCGGCGGTTTAACATGGGGCGCAGTTTGTTTAACATGGGGTACTAAGAAGGAGGACTCTTAATGTCTAAAAGGAGAGTTGTAATTACCGGTGCAGGGGCATTGACACCGATTGGTAATACAGCAAAGGAAACGTGGCAGAATGCATTAGCGGGTAAGAATGGTATAGCGGAAATTACTAACATCGATACGGAGCAGTTTAACGTTCATATCGGCGGAGAAGTAAAAAACTTAAATATAGAAGATTTTATCGAGAGAAAAGAAGCGCGCAGAATGGACAAATTCACGCAATTTGCTGTGATTGCAGCTGAAGAAGCGGTAAAAGATTCAGGACTTGAAATAAACGACAGCAACGCTGAAAGAGTCGGCGTGTGGATCGGTTCCGGTATCGGCGGAATTCAGTCGCTGGAAGAAGGATTTATCGCATTGACGACTAAAGGACCAAGACGTGTAAGTCCGTTCTTCGTACCGATGATGATTCCGGATATGGCAAGCGGCCAGGTATCGATTCGTGAGGGCGCAAAAGGCCCGAATGGCGCGACGGTAACAGCATGTGCAACCGGTACAAACTCGATCGGTGATGCATTTAAAATTATCGAACGCGGTCAGGCGGATGCGATGATAACAGGAGGTACTGAAGCACCGATTACTAATATGGGTGTTGCAGGATTCCAGGCGAACAGAGCATTATCTAACTCGAATGATCCTGAATATGCATCACGTCCATTCTCTGCAGACAGAGACGGATTCGTTATCGCAGAAGGCGCAGGCATCGTTGTTATAGAAGAACTTGAACATGCGAAAGCACGCGGCGCACAAATCTATGCTGAAATTGTAGGCTACGGCTCAACAGGAGACGCACACCACATTACAGCACCGGCACCAAACGGAGAAGGCGGCGCACGCGCAATGAAAGAAGCATTGAAAGATGCTGGAATTGAACCTGAAGAAGTGCAGTACATTAATGCACACGGTACGAGCACGCCATACAACGATGAATTCGAAACACTGGCAATCCGTACAGTCTTTAAAGAACACGCGGATAACCTTTTTGTGAATTCGACTAAATCAATGACAGGTCACATGCTCGGCGGTGCAGGCGGAATGGAAGCTATCATTACTGCATACAGTCTCCGTGAAGGGAAAATTCACCCGACAATCAACTTAACAAATCAGGCACCGGAATGTGATCTTAACTACGTGCCGAATGGTGTAGAAAAAGCGGACCTTAAATATGCTGTATCAAACAGTTTAGGTTTCGGCGGACACAATGCATCGTTAGTACTAAAAAAATACGAAGAGTAAAATTATATTTTGAAGCGCGTTCTGCCTTAGGCGGAGCGCATTTTTTTGTTTTGTGTAATTTTTGGAAATTGCTCCGCAATGAGACCCCGTCATTCCCGAGTAAAGCTGTTTGCTCCGCAATGAGACCCTGTCATTCCCGAGTAAAGCCGTTTGCTCCGCAATGAGACCCTGTCATTCCCGAGTAAAGCTGTTTGCTCCGCAATGAAGCTCATCATCTTCAAAATA
>CANRKV010000077.1 GCA_947631305.1 uncultured Jeotgalicoccus sp. | reverse complement strand
TTATTGATATACATGGTAACTTTACCATGCTTGTCGAAGTTTCCTATTATTCTGCCGAAAAGCACCAGAATAACAAAAGCAATCCATGATACAGCGATACAGGACAAGGTAAATATGAGCAGCTCACTGCCTGTATAAGCAGTGGAGCTCGTGCCGATAATGCCGGCAGTATCGAGTATAGCGTGCGGATTTAATAATGATACCGATAATGCGTAGGCAATCTGTTTATACGGACTAAGTTTTACAGGTGCTTCGGCGGCATCTTGTTTTGTAAACCATAGTGATATTGCCATGTAACTTAAGAATAAGAAACCAATGACGTACATTGCGAGCTGCAGTGCAGGCACCGATAAAATAATTAATGAAACACCGGCGACAGAAAGGATAATCAGTAATGTATCACTGAGACCGGCAGTTATTACAGCTGGCAATGCATGAATGAACTTTTTATGATTGGCACCCTGATTGATTAAAAATACGTTTTGAGCGCCGGGCGGCAGTATTAATCCTGCTGAAAGAATAAAACCGTGCAGAAATGCAGTGAGCATATATTGAATCTCCTGACTGTAAATAAGTAAGTTAAGACTAATGTATTTCCTAATGACATACAATAGAGGATTTCTAAAATTAATTTGTAAATTATGGAAGCGTTTTCTATAATGGATATAAATGTGTCAGAATAAATTGCAGATGGGGATGGACAATGTTTAGAATCGTCTTTTTGGAAACATTTAAAAAGATATACCGTAATAAAAAGAACAGATTAATATTTCTGCTGGCATTTCTCGGTATCATATTGTACTCATTTTTATATTTGCCGAACGTTAATAATCCGCTGACAATTGATATGGATGAACTGGCTCTTGAAACGGAATCGGCATATGGCATGAAAGAATCCAGACTTGATTCAGGGGATATTGCCGTAAACAGTTTTACAGGTATCGATACATACAGTACGGCTAAATATGATTATGAAAATAATTTTATGTTTTATGATGCACTGAAAAAAGGTGATATTTCAAGACTTTTTGAAGTGAAAAGTACAAATTATGTTCCTTTGTTTACGGTTGAGGCGTTAAATGATTATCTGGAGCGGAAACACGACGGTCAGTTTTTAGAGATGGACTTTGAACGCGCAATTATTAACAGCAATCTGCTTACGCTATCTGAAATAGAAAATCCTACGACCCATGAGTTTAATGGCAAAACGGGGATTCAGCAGCTTTATTCATTTTTCTTAACTTATGGACCACTGATTATATTGTTTATCACTATATTTGTTGCGAGTGAAGTTTTGGTCGATGACCGGAAACATCATACTTTAAAAGCGGGACAGCCGCTCGGATGGAGAACATACATATTCTATCAGTCTGTATCGATGTTTATTATCATTGTGACTGGCATTGCTTTGTTACTCACGGTGTTCTTCCTGCTCATATCACTGCTTTACGGTTTTGGTGATCTGTCTCTGTTAAATACTCATTATGCGTATAACGACGGCTACAGAGCTGCTGAAGAAAACTTCTTTGCCGCACCTGTAACTGAGTTTATTATACAGTCTTTAATTTTAACAGCAATTCTGCTCTATCTGTTTATACGTTTGAATGCTTTCCTGTCATTATTATTCAGACATGACGTTATCGTTATGATTGCAGGATTTGCCATCATCGCATTTAACCGGCTATACAGCGGCGGTGGTGAAGATAAGTTTTTAGGCATCGGTGCTCATTTATTCCCCCAGAACTATTTTGAGTTTGGAAAGATTTTAAGCGGACGCCAGAACTTTCTAACGCTATCAAATAATTTTACATTTGATACTGCACTTATTGTTCTCTTCGTAACGATTATTATTATAGAAATAATATTGGGAATTCTTGCAGGCTTTGTGACACGTCAGAAGTTCGTAAGGCAGGTGGGGTAAATGAAGTTATTTAAATGGGATTTTCTTAAAATTATAAGGGACTGGAAAGTGAGAATACTTTTAGTATCGCTGTTTCTTTTCCTCGCGAGCTATTCGGCGTTTTACCAGGATCGTTCTATCGTGCTTCCGCTGGAAGAACTGCGAAGTGAATATGAAGATACGCAGCAAATCTTCCATGCGATACCTCAAAATCATTTTGACTCAGCAACAGGACAGGAAGTGTACGATAAACTTGCACGCCAGCAAAGTATTATCGGCATGCAGCGGTATATTCTGGATGAGCAGGAAGGGAATACTGTTTCCGGACTCGAGAATGTAGTCAGTGATTATGTTGATCAGGGGCTGGAACTTGCTGAAAACAGACTGTTCTTTTATGAAGCAGATGATTTTGAATCACAGGAGCTGCTGCTGTCATTTATGCCGGCTAAAACTGAGATTGAAAATGATTTAAAATTTTTAACATATCTGAAGGAGAATAATGTCGATATTGACTGGAATCCGCTGTCACCGTCATTTGTGCTGTTTAACTTAATTAATATCGTCGCGGGAATATTTATATTTATTATTGCTGCGATATTCGGTGCTGACCGGTTCTCGAGGGACCAGGAATTCAACTGGAGTATTTCCCAGGGAATACCGTATTCGTGGACTCATCAGTGGAGGCAGAGATCTTTTATCAGCTGGGCGCTGATCTGGATTATTACACTGGCTGGAATCCTCGTCTCGTATCTGTTCAGTACACTCTTTACAGACAGCGGAACACTTAATTACCCTGTGCCGCTGTACAGCGGCGAAGAGACGGTATATGTCAGTATAATGCAGTACGTTATATTAGCGTTACTTCTGACTATGGCATTGAGTTATATCATCGTTAAGCTGTCGACGGGACTGTCGTGGGTATTCAGAAATATCTACCTGACAATTACCATAGTTACCGCAGTGTTTTATCTGCCGTACGTTTTTGCACTGACCGGTCCGGCTGCCGGCTGGAATCCATTCCTGTATCTGCAGATTATACCTGTTCTGGAAGGGGCATGGGAGCCATTGAAAAATGTAACTGTTACGAAGCTGATTATCAGTATTGCGGTATTATATATAATCGTCGAAATCGTGTTTCATTTTATCTTTAAACTGATACCGACACGAACAGGCAGGCTCGAAAGGAGGAAAAACTAATGTCATTGGAAGTCAAAAATTTAACGATAAATTACGGGACTAAAACGGTGCTGAAGGATGTTAATTTTAATATTGCGGATAATACGATTATCGGTCTTGTTGCTCCAAATGGGACAGGTAAAACAACGTTATTTAATGCAATTATACGATTTATTCCGATTAATACAGGAGAGATTTTAATCGATGGCACGGCATATAAAAATACGACAAAAGATGTCAAAGCACTGCATAATAAAATTACATTCTTTCCGGACCAGGCCGAGCTGTATGAAGATTTTTCAGGCGTTGAGCATATAGAGATGTACCGGGATATATGGAATCCTGAAAGCGGTAATATAGATGAAGTTATCAGAAGACTCAACATGGAAGGCTATGTGGAAAATAAGGTAAAAACTTATTCTCTCGGTATGAGACAGCGATTATGTTTTGCGATGATGATTGCTGCAGATACGAAGATTATGTTTATGGATGAAATAATGAACGGGCTGGATCCGGTGAACGTTGAGCTGGTAAGTTCGGTGCTGCAGGAAATTAAAGAGGACGGGAAAATTATTATTGTCGCCTCTCATCTGCTGGAAAACCTGGATGATTATGCAGATCAGATTTATTTTTTAAATGAACAGAGTATATATTACACATACATCCGGGAGGAATCTCACAGAGAGTACGTTAAAGGCTATATTTCAGAAGACAATTTAAAATCTGTTGGGCCGCTCGAAAAAGGAACATTGTATTTGGCAGGTGACCGTATATGTATTCCGGCAGATAACTTGAAAGAAGACGAAGTGTTTAAGCTCATGAGCACCCTAAAGAAATTCAGTACTGCTGAAGTGTCACTTGGTCCATTAGGCACTCATGAACATTATCTGCGTATTTATAAAGGAGAGAGAAGTTATGAAACGGTTTAGCGTGCTGTCTCTTTTTGTACTGCTGTTAATGGGATGCAGTTTTAACGGCATTATGAGCGAATCGTATGATGGTAAAAAAATAACTGCAGACGGGGAAGCTGTTGAATTATATGATGAAGAAAATCTTTTAAAAACAGCAGGACTGGAATCCCGATATGCTTTTTTGAACAGTGATACGGTATTTGAAGGTCTTGTTGACGGCGGAACAGAGATAACGCTGTCTCCAGGTCAATATGTTACAGGAGAAGACATTAAACCGGGACGTTACAGTGCCGTGACAGAAGATGCATCGGCAATCGTAGTATACGATGAAAATGGGGATAGATTACTGGAAACAGCATTAAACTATTTCAACACCAACGTTGTTTTGGAGCTGCAGGAGGGCTACCGTGTTGAATATGTCACAAGGCGGGGAACCATCGATTTAATCCCATTGGAAGAAAAATTCGAAACGATGATTCCTGCCGGTATTCATACTGTCGGAAAACGTCTTGAAGCGGGAACATACAGCCTGTTAACAAAAGAATTACCTGTCAGACGTTTGAATGCTGAAGACGACATATATATGAATCCGGGCGGCATGGGCTCAGTAATTTTATCCAGTACGGATGTTGAAACAGATACAGAATCGGGTATAAAAGTAGAACTTCACGAAGGCGATACTATCGTTTCAGAACATCCCGTTGTACTTGAAAAGGACTAGCGATTGAACTTTCACTATGCGATACTTGTTCACAAGAATAAATAAACAAATTGGGAGTTGTAATTATGTCTGCTGATAATCAGACGAGAACAGAACTTGATAATACGATGTCGAAACGATTTATATGGGCAATTGCTTACGGATCATCGATTGGCTGGGGAGCATTTATTTTACCAGGGGACTGGCTGATTTCATCAGGAACACTCGGAGCGACACTCGGAATTACTATCGGCGGGTTACTGATGCTGATTATCGCTGTAGGCTATGGGGCCCTGACGGCTAAGTTTCCTGTATCAGGCGGAGAATTTGCATTTACATACGCCGGATTCGGCAAGTTCAGTGCATTTATCGCATCATGGTTTTTAGTTTTGGGTTATATATGTGTCGTGGCACTGAATGCAAGTGCATTCAGTCTGCTGTTTAAATTTGTACTGCCTGACTTTTTAGAAGTCGGATACTTATATACGATTGCGGGATGGGACGTATACATCATGGAAGTCATACTGTCTTCTGCAATACTTATAATATTCGCTTTGATCAGTATGAAGGGCTCAGGTTTGTCTGGAAATCTGCAGTTTATATTCTGTCTGTTCATGGCGTTTGTCGTAGCAGGATTATTCGTCGTATCATTTTTCACTGGAGAATTTTCATTCCAAAATACAGAACCGCTTTTCAATGAAGAAGCTGGAATCTGGACATCAATTATTTTAATCGTTGCGATAGCACCGTGGATGTATGTCGGGTTCGATAATATTCCTCAGGCAGCTGAAGAATTTAAATTCAGTCCTGATAAAACATTTAAACTCATTGTATTCGGTATTATTGCATCTATCTTAACTTATGTAGCAATGATTTTAGTAACTGCCTGGATTTATCCGGATCAGAACTCCATGGACGGAGCAGTCTGGGTGACGGGGTCTGTTATTCAGTCATCGATGGGAACTATTGGGATGGTATTCCTGGCATTTTCGATTTCATTCGGTGTATTTACAGGCCTTAACGGATTCTATATGTCTTCATCAAGACTGATCTTTGCAATGGGACGTGCGAACTTTGTACCGACTATATTTGCTAAAATTCATAAGAAAAATAAAACACCGCATTACGCAGTGCTCTTCGTACTGCTGGTATGTCTGATTGCACCTTGGCTCGGCAGAACAGCCTTGAGCTGGATTGTAGATATGTCGTCTGTCGGCGTGTCTGTTGCATTCCTTGCTACAAGTGCAGTGACAGTTAAGTTTTTCAGTACTAAAGAACATAGAAATATGGTCTATGTAATATTTGGAGCACTCGGTATCATTATTTCACTTGTATTCTTAGTATTACTGTTATTCCCGGGCTCGCCGGCAGCACTGACAGCACCTTCATACTATGCACTTCTTGGCTGGATAATACTCGGTATGATATTCCTTGCGACAAAATACAAAACATTAAAATCAATGTCTAAAGAAGAACTGGATTATATGATTTTAAATAAAACAAGAGAAGAAGCAATGCATGAAACGAAATCACAAGGGTAAAGGATAATATATTATTCGGAGATGATATTATGCTGAAATTGAAACGAGTATATGATGACGTGTCACAGCAGGATGGCAAACGTATTTTAGTGGATGGTGTTTGGCCGCGCGGTATTAAGAAAGAAGATTTGGAACACGATGAGTGGTATAAAGATATTGCGCCGTCGACTGATTTAAGAAAATGGTTTGACCATGATGCTGATAAATGGGAAGAGTTTAAAAAGAAATATAAAAAAGAACTAAAAAATCAAAAAGAGCTGGTTGAGCAAATTAAAGAAGATGCGGATGGTCACAACGTCACATTATTATATGCGGCAAAGGATACAGAGCATAATCAGGCAGTGGTTATAAAAGAATATATCGATGGAAAATAAAAAAGACGGCAGCTGCCGTCTTTTTTATATTCGTAACTTTCCTCTGAAACCGCGGGCACCGTAATATGAATCTGCACCGTTATGATACAGGAATACTGTGTTGTAGCGTTTGTCACAGAATAGTGCGCCGCCGAGATCTCTAATATCAGATGGTGTATCGACCCAGCTTGATGACTTAAGGTCGAAGTCGCCGAACTGCTGCAGGTGTCTGTAATCTTCTTCGGCCAGCATATCAATACCAATTTCATTAGCTAAATCAACAGCTGAATTTTCAGGCTTATATTTCTTTCTTGCTTCTAGTGCCGCTCTGTCGTAACACACACTGCGTCGTCCTTTAGGACTTTCTTTTGAACAGTCCACAAAATAAAGATCGCCATTAAAATCAATAACGTCAGGTTCGCCTTCGGTCGATTCCATATTGTGAAGTACAGCGAGCTGTTTATCAGTTAACTTAGCTGAAATATCTTCAAATGAGTTGTTTTCGTGACGCTCCATATGGGTATTAAAGCGGGACTCCAGAGCACTAAGTAATTCTTCCTTTTCTGCTTTAGTAATCTTCTTCTTCAATGTCATTGTACAACCTCCGGTTATCTTATTTAATTTAATAGTACCATGATAAACTATACTGATAAACATATTTTAAAGAACGGAGAA
>CANRKV010000076.1 GCA_947631305.1 uncultured Jeotgalicoccus sp. | reverse complement strand
GATTACAAAACGATGTCAGTATTAACAGGAATCGATGAGCAGTCAGAAGACATCGCTGTCGGTGTAAACAATGCATTTGAAACACGTGAATCACAAGGTGTCTCTACAGGTGCAGGCGACCAGGGGTTAATGTTCGGCTATGCAACGAACGAAACGAAGGAATTCATGCCGCTGCCAATTTCACTGGCTCACAAAATTTCACGCCGTTTAACGGAAGTACGTAAAAACAGCACGATTTCATACCTCCGCCCGGATGGTAAATCACAGGTGACTGTTGAATATGATGAAGACGGGAAACCGCTGAGAGTAGATACAATCGTTATCTCAACTCAGCACCACGAAAATATTCCGGCAACTCAAATTTATGATGATCTGTTGGAACATGTAATTCAGGAAGTTGTTCCTGCAGAGCTATTAGATGAAGAAACTAAATATTTCATCAACCCGACAGGCAGATTTGTCATCGGCGGACCTCAGGGTGATGCCGGGCTTACAGGCCGTAAAATCATCGTCGATACTTACGGCGGATATGCACGTCACGGCGGCGGCGCATTC
Organism: uncultured Jeotgalicoccus sp.; assembly: GCA_947631305.1. Classification (GTDB taxonomy): domain Bacteria; phylum Bacillota; class Bacilli; order Staphylococcales; family Salinicoccaceae; genus Jeotgalicoccus. Next base: position 6,743 of record CANRKV010000076.1, on the reverse strand, counting down.
AGCGGAAAAGATCCGACTAAAGTTGACCGTTCTGCAGCATACGCTGCACGCTACATTGCAAAAAATATTGTTGCGAGCGGCATTGCAGAAAAATGTGAAATTCAGCTGGCATACGCAATTGGCGTATCACAGCCCGTATCTATTGCTGTCGATACTTTTAACACAGGGAAATACGATGAAGGAAAGATTACAGAAGTCATCAGAGAACTGTTTAATTTATCACCAGATGGTATTATAGATATGCTAAACTTAAGAAGACCAATTTATAAACAAACTGCGAGTTATGGACATTTTGGTCGTACGGACATCGATTTACCGTGGGAAAGACTCGATAAAGTCGATGCACTGAAAGATCTTCTTAGAAATAGCTAATTTAAGCAGTTGCGAAAGAGAGGAATAATATGAATACTGATATTTTTACAGATCCGATATTTATCGCGGTCGCAGCAGTACTTCTCATCATTGCAATCTGGTTTTTAGTGTATTACTTTAAACACCGCAATGAAGTGAAAACTGTGGAACAAACATATTCGAAAGAAAAAGAGTCACTCGTTGAAAAATACGAAAGTGAACATGAAGAGGAACGTTTAGGACACAAGAAAGAAATGTCTACATTAAACGAAAAGTATCATAATGATACGACACTTCTGGACAACAAACTTTCGAGCCTGCATCAGTTTACTGTAGATAAAGGCGAGTATTTAACAGACCTTTCTTTAATACAGTTAAAAGACAAACTTGTTAAAGATGAAAAAATCCGTGAGACGGACATGATCATCCTGTCGAACATTTATTTACCATCAAGAAACTACACAAATACGCGTAAAATCGATCATTTAGTTTTAACACGTACCGGTATTTATCTGCTCGATTCTAAGTACTGGAGCGGTCATATTTTACACGGTATCAATGAAAATCAGTTTGAAGAAATACCGTATGTAGAGTCATTCTTCGACCTGCTTGATCTCGATAAGCAGAAAGAACAAACTTTAATTTTTGAAAAAGCAGATTCAGAAAACGTTTCGGTTAACCATTACAATGGTATTATCGATGAAACGAAAGTTACTGCTGAAAAACTTAAAAACAAATTTAAATTACAATACGATATCGTACCGATTATTTACTTTAATCCGAAAGATAATGGCAACTATTCAATTACCAACTATTCGGAAGATCCTTCGATCAGAGTAATCGTCGGACAGGAAGATTTAGAAGCATTCTTCCTGAAATATGTATTCCACGGCAGATTCCAGTACACAGTTAAAGATCTGGATGAAATTGCGAATGCATTAATCGATCAGAGCCTGTAATTTTGTAAATTGATATCAATCGTCCTATAATTATTTATAGGACGATTTTTTATATTTTGGAGGGGAATTAAATGTCAGAAGAAATTATCGTAATTAACCCGGCAACCCAGGAAGAAACCGGACGTGTTAAAAAGGACAGCAGTGAGACAATCAAAAAGAAAATTAATACTGCACACGAAAAATTTCAGGACTTTAAGAAAATGAATGCACAAGACCGTTCAGATTTACTTTTCAAATGGGCAGATAAAATCGAAGAGAACAGACAGGAAATCGCAGAACTCGTTACGCTTGAAGGCGGAAAGCCGCTGACGGAAGCACTTGGTGAAGTCGATTATGCCAACAGTTATATTAAATATTACGCTGAAGAAGCTAAACGTATATACGGACGGACAGTGCCGGCAAACAATGATGATACGAGAATTGTAGTAACGAGACATCCAATTGGTGTCGTTGCTGCGATTACGCCGTGGAACTTCCCGGTGGCGATGATGGCGCGTAAAGCAGCACCCGCTGTCGCAGCAGGAAATACTTTTATCGTTAAACCGGCAAGTGCAACGCCGATGTCAGCGGTGAAATTTATAGATCTGGCGGTAGAAGCCGGATTCGATGAAGGTGTGATTCAATACGTAAATGCATCAGGCCGCGATACTGGAGAAATATTTACGCAGTCCGATAAAATTATGAAGCTGACATTTACCGGTTCGACCGAAGTCGGCAAGCAGCTGATGAGCGACGCATCTGTGACGGTTAAAAATGTCACGATGGAACTCGGCGGACATGCGCCGTTAATCGTTCATCGTGACGCTGATATCGATAAAGCAGTCGAAGGCGCGATTGCTTCGAAATTCAGAAACTCGGGACAGACATGTGTATGTGCCAACAGATTTTACGTGCATGAAGATGTGCTTGATGAATTTACTGAGAAATTTACAGCACAGGTTAAAGAGTTAAAAGTCGGCAACGGTATGGAAGACGGAGTGAAAATCGGTCCGTTAATCGATGAAGACGGTTATGACAAAGTGATGAAACACATCGAAGATGCTGTTGAAAAAGGCGGTAAAGTGATGACCGGCGGTAATGGCGATAAATCAGGCGGTTATTTTGTCGAGCCGACGGTAATTACAGATGTAACAGATGATATGATCTGTATGAGCGAAGAAACATTCGGCCCGCTGGCACCGATTCAAAGCTTTTCGAATTTAGATGAAGCCATCAAAAAGGCAAACAGTACAGAATTCGGTCTTGCAGCATATTATTTCACTGAAAATTACGCGACGGGAATCAGCTTAACAGAAGAACTCGATTTCGGTGTACTCGGCTGGAATAATGGTGCACCAAGTGCAGCAAATATTCCGTTCGGCGGCTTAAAAGAAAGCGGAGTCGGCAGAGAAGGTGCGCCGGAAGGACTGGAACCTTATACGGAAACTAAAGTAACATCGATTAAAATATAGTATTGATTAAAAAATGAGCGAAGCCATCAGGCCCGCTCATTTTGTTATATGTTTTGCGATTCGGATAACAAGAACTATTTTTTCTCCATATGCTCATTTCTGCGTGCAGCTTCTTCATCTTTTTTAACATTTGATCTTACAGCGAGTGATAGAAATGCGACAACAGCAGGCATAAACAGCGAGTTCAGTATGTTGACCTCATCAAGAAAGGCATATTGCACGGCAATAATAATAACGAATACAAATATGTACATATATATAAAGGGTCTGAGTTTTTCTTTATTCATAAGTGCTCCTTTGAAAGCGTATTCTTATATAACAGTTTCTCAATAAAATGAAATAATATCAACGTGTAAATTATACAATTATGTGAAATCTATGGTATTTTGTATAATACAATCATTTTTACACAGAGATACAAGGAGCAGATAAAATGAATGACACAGGACTTATTTTAGAGGGCGGCGGTATGCGCGGATTATATACAGCCGGCGTCCTTGAGTATTTTGCACAGCACGACATACATTTTCCTTATATTATCGGCGTATCAGCGGGTGCGTGCATGGCGGCATCCTTCCTGTCAGAGCAGCAGGGCAGAAATAGAACAGTCAGTATTGATTATGTAAATGATAAACGGTATTTATCGCTCAGTAATTTCATTCGTAAAGGTGAACTGTTCGGTATGGATTTTATTTTTGATGAAATACCAAATACTCTAGTACCGCTCGATGTGAATAAAATTATTTCAGGACCGGACGAGTTCGTTATCGTTACGACGAATTGCGAGACGGGCGAACCGATGTATTTTTATAAAGAAGATTATGATGCACAGACGCTCGGTAAATTACTGAGGGCATCAAGTTCAATTCCATTTTTCGCAGATGCGGTGGAACATAATGGGAAGTATATGCTCGACGGCGGTATTGTCGATCCGATACCGATTATAAAAGCGGAAAGTGACGGCTTTTCAAAAAACGTTGTCGTTCTGACAAAACCTCGCGGTTATTATAAAAAGCAGAGCAAAGTATCTACTATCATTAATTATAAAAAATATCCAAAGGTCGATGAGCGTATGAAAATGAGATACAAACATTATAATGACAGATTGGATTATATTTTTGAACAGGAGAAAAAAGGCAATGTTGTTGTTATTGCGCCGAGCGAAGATTCCGGTGTCGGCAGAACGACACGCAAGACAGAAAAACTCGAAAAATTATATGAGCTCGGTTTTAATGATGCAAAAGAGCAGTATGAAGCAGTAAAATCGTTAGAGAAAGCATAATCATGGTAAGCTTTAGCAGGTGCTGAAGCTTATTTTTTATACTATTATAGGTATATAGATATTATTGGAGGTGTTGTGGGTGAAAGTTGAAAAACTTCATATCGATGATCATGAAGAACAGGTTAAAGATGTTGTCATGCTCGCAGCACGTATACTGCTTGAAGCGGGTGCTGAAGGAACACGTACGGAAGAGACGATGAACTACATAGCTTCACATTACGGCTTCGTCAAAAATAACAGTTTCGTTACCAACACTGTTATAAACTTTATACTGCATGATCAGTCCTATCCGAGAATTTACAGGATCAGAGAGCGGAATACGAACTTAATTAAAATTTCAAAAGTGAACAGCGTGTCGCGGAAATTGGTGCGGGATGAACTGACACTGGAAGAAGCTTTTGAGCTGCTTGAACAAATATATATCAAGACGAAAGACCATCCAATATGGTTTAAAACTATAGCAGGTGCAATGATTGCACTCAGCTTTTTGTATTTGCAGGATGGTTTGAAAATAGATATATTCACAACGCTTTTAGCAGGCGGCCTTGGAATCTGTGTTACTGAGCTGGTAAAGAAACAGCTGACGACACAATTTATACCCGAATTTTTCGGCGGTCTCACGATTGCTTTAATCGTTGTTACCGGACACAATTATATACCGGGCGGAGATTTATCAACGCTGCTGATTTCTTCAGTCATGCCGATAGTTCCAGGAGTGCTCATTACAAACGCCATTCAGGATCTGTTCGGTGGTCATATGATGATGTTTACGACAAAATCATCAGAAGCACTGGTTACTTCATTTGCGATTGGTGCCGGTGTATCATCCGTTTTAATATTCGCTTAAGGAGGAATAATGATGGATTGGATATTAAACTTAGTGTTTAGTTTTACTGCGTCTTACTTTTTTGCTGTTGTATTCGATGCGCCGAAAAAATTATTTCTTCCTGCGGGTATTGTCGGAGCTGTCGGATGGATGATGGGTCAGACATTCGGCATAATGTTCGATTTGCCGCTCGTTATGGTGAATTTCATCGGTGCATTTACTCTTGGGATAATGAGTCATATAATGGCAAGGGTGCATAAAGAGCCGTCGACGATATTTTTAATTCCGGGAATTATACCATTCGTTCCCGGAGGACTGGCGTATGACGCTACGAGCAGCATTATTTTATCGGATTACTTCGGCGCGGTAAATATAATTATGGAAGTAATTATCAGCGCCGGATCGATCGCTGTAGGAATATTATTTGCTGAACAGTTTGCATTGTTATTTATAAAAAACAGACGGTTGTTTTTCATGAAAAAAAGATAATTAAAGGAGCTTATTATGGAAATTAGAAATTATGAAGCAAAAGACGAAAAAGGCTGGGTCAGATGCCGCGTATTATCATTTTTAGATACTGCATATTATGATGATGTTCACAGAGAGAAAGAGAAATTTGAAAACCCGAGTATCGAACTGGTTGCAATTAAAGACGACCAGGTAGTCGGCCTGATTGATATTGAATACGACACGGAAGAAGAAAAAGTCGTCTCAGAAGAAGAAATGGGCGGTATGATCTGGCATCTTGCTGTACATCCTGACTTTCAGGGACAGGGCATCGGTAAAGCACTGATGGAACGTGCCGTTGAAGAAGCGATTAAGCAGAACCTTGAAATTCTTGAAGTATGGACACGTGACGCTGGTAATTCAGCGGACTGGTTCGAAAAGAATTCATATAGAAAAGTTGATGAATACTACCATCTTTATTTATCGGATGAAGATATGGCGCACAGCGTGCAGCCGGGGGACAAAGCCCTTCACCCGCTGTACATGTTTGCAGAGTACACTGGCAAAGACATCGAACAGTTTGATTCAATTGAAAGAAAATATAAGTGCATGTGCTACATTAGAAATCTGTAATTAAATGGATTGTTTAAACTTCCGGCAGTGATGGTATTGATATAGAGACTCCTGGAGGTGTTCGAATGTTTACTATAGCTGAAGCGCTTATTTTACTCGGTACAGATGACGATAAAGGCACGGCTGTATCTTCAGCATCCTCATCGCTGAATTACGGTCTGGCTGGTTCCATACTATCCGAGCTTGCAATGACAGGACATATAGAATTAAAAGAAGGCAAAGTTGTACTTGCCGACGATACATTGACAGAGGTTTCATATTTTAATACTGTAATCGATGAAATTAAAAAAGACCATAAAGATCGGACGGTTGAACATTGGATTAATCACTTTGCCGGTAATACTAAAGCGATTAATGATCCGGTGTATTTATCACTTGTTGATAAAGGGATTTTAAAAGAAGAAGATAAGACATACTTTTTCTTTTTTAATACTAATGTCTATCCAACGGTTGATGCACGTCCGGAACAGGAAATCCGCAAACATGTTAACGATGTTGTATTTAATAATGCTGAAGCGGATGCTGAAATTGCGATGCTGCTGAGCTTAATTAAAACATGTGATTTAACTGAGGAAGTGTTCGGCAAAGAACGAAAAAAAGAAGCGGAGAAAAAGCTGGTTGAAATAATCGAGACTAATGAATACGGCAAAGCCGTCAGCCAGTCGGTTAAAGATATGGAAGCTGCTATTTTAATGGCGACAACAACAGTATTAACGACAACAGTTATTATGAATAATAATTAAATTGGCATAAACCGGGGCACATTGCTCCGGTTTATTTTTTATACTTCTGGA